>CAZFOF010000160.1:0-5543 GCA_964520265.1 uncultured Halobacteriales archaeon
CGAGATGCACACCCAAACCGAAGCGGCCCGCCAACTCACCTACAAATCCGCCTGGAGTGTCGACCACGCTGACGACCAGTTGACGATGCTCGCGTCGATGGCCAAGGAGTTTGCCTCCGATGTCGCCACGACTGTCGCCGACGAAGCCGTCCAGATTCACGGCGGCGCGGGCTACGTCGACGACTTCGACGTCGAGCGGTTCTACCGGGACGCCAAAATCACCCAGATTTACGAAGGTACCACCGAAATCCAGAAGAACATCATCGCACGCGAACTCCTCGGCAAAGGAATGGTCTGACTGTTTTGGAACGACGCCGGCGTCCTCACGACCAAATTTGAGTGTTTTATATGGCTGACAGCTTCACCCGTCTATCCACACGTTACAAAATTCGATAGTCTAAAAAATATATATCATTATAAATGCCCGGGTTACTACGGCATCAGGCTCAGGCGGCTTCCGTGCTAAGTAATTGTTGCCGGGTAGTTGATAATGGGACTGCCTGCCCGGCCGCTGGGGACTCACACCGGACTGCCGTTTCCGACGCCCACCGCTTTTTGCGACGCACCGACAGTAAATCTCGCTCTCAGCCGACCGGCGGGTCAGTCGACCATGCGACTGCCGCCGGGCGGCAAGAACTCTTGAATCCGGTCAGGACTGGCTACTTTGCGAACGAAACTCTCGTCTTCGAAGCGCTCTCCAAACTCTCGATAGAGACGTTTCGCGCTGTCGTTCTGCGCGTACTTTCCGGGTTCGACCTCGATGGCGGTCTCTGCGCGCTCGCGAATCGGCTCGGGTGGCCCACCGATAACACGCGTCTGTGGCTCGCAGGTAATCCCGACGGCGACACCGACGGGGGTGTCCTCGAAGTAGGTGCGGTCGCCACGGATTGCGAAGCCACCCTTTTCGAGATACTCCCCACTTTCGGGGGTCTTCGAGACCTGGTCGGGTTCGACCATGTATACGTCACCGGCGAACCTGCCGTCCTTCCAGACTGAGGAGTAGGAGACGGCAAACTGGGCAGCCTCGCGTTTCGACCGGTCGGGAATCTCGATGCTGTCGTCGGCGGCTTCGCTCGGCCCTGTTGCTTTCAGGATGGTTGCCGGGCCGCCGTGGGCCTGTGCGTGGAAAAAGCGGTCGCCGCGGTCGAGATACTTCTTGACGAGCGCTTCGTTGTCGTCGGCGTCACGTCCACCGATGACGAGGAAGTCGTCGCTGGTGTGGAACCAGCGGAACTGCTCGTACCACTGTTCGTCGCTGCGGATGGGAATCGACGAGCGCGTCAGCCAGTCGATATCCGCTGTCTCCTCGTCGTCGTCTTCGTCGTCGTCTTCCTCGGTATCGTCGGCTTCCCAGCGCTCTCGGCGCTGCTTGACGGCTTCGAGTTCGGCGCGTGTCTCTGCGACTGCCTGCTGTGCGCCTTCCTTTTTGTCCTCGATGCGTTTTGCCTCGGTATAGAGGCGGTCGGCGTTTTTCTCGACACCGTCGGCCACGACCAGCGTTGCGGTGTGCTCGCCAACGTCCATCGTGACCGTCGCCTCGCTGCCGTCGAGTGAGCGGACGGCCTCGGCGGCCTCGATTCCCTGCTCGGCCCCCGCCTGGAAGCGCTCCTCGATGTCGTCCCAGGAGCGGCCTTCCTCGCGTGCCTCTCGAATCGTCGTCAGCACCTCGTCGACCAGGTCGTAGTGGGCATACAGTGCTTCGGCTTTCTCGCGTTCGTCCTCGGCCTGTGCCTCGAAGTCCTCGATTGCGCCCTCCTGTTGCTGGATGATGCGCTTCTGTTTCTCTATCTCCGCCTCGAAGTCGGGGCGGTTGCGCCCGACTGACTCCTGGCCGCTGTCGGTGTGGTCGACCTCGAAGTGGGTGAAGTAGTCGTCGAGTGCGGCGGTAAAGTGGTCGAACGACTCCGCCGAGAGTTCCGTGTGTTCGGTCATCGGCACCGGCGTCACGTCGACGCGCGGGCCGGGCTGGTCGTCCTCGGTCGGGTTACGGTAGACTCGTGCGTCGAGGTCGCCACTTGCGAGTGTCTCTGCGAGGTCGCCGATGGTCTCGTACAGCGTCTCCAGTTCCGACTCCGTGGTGTCGGCGATGTCCTGTGTCTTCTCGACGCCCGCGCGCGTACAGAGTTCTTCGCCCCAGAGACCACCGAAGTTCAACTGCGTGGCGAGTGTGCGCACCACGTCGGTGTCTGACTGACGCATCCGTGCGGTAAAGCCATCGTAGTCGACCGCGAGTGGATTGAACCGGGCATCCGGGAATTCGTACTGTGCGCCCGGTGCAACGGTTCTGGATTTGAGCCGCACCGTCTCCAGACAGTCGACCACGTCGCCGGCACTGTCGAGGACGGCGACGTTCCCATCCCCGAACAGTTCCGCGACGACTGTCGTGCTGTCGTCGTCACGCTCGAAGTGAAACTGGAGGATGCGGTCGAATTCGAACTGTTCGACGCCGGCCAGTTCTGACCCGGCCAGGCGGTTGCGAAGCATCATCGCGAAGTTCGGCGGCCGCTCGGGTGCCGGCGGGACGTTGTCGGCGTCGGCGACGCGGACGTGTTTTGTCTCGCCGACGTCGATCAACACCTCGATACGGCCCCGCTCGTAGTGGCGGAGTTTCAGCCGTAGCTTGTCGTCCCCGTAGAGGTAGGCCTTGTCGGTGCCAGCCCCCTCGTAGGCACCGAGTTCGCCGGAAAGCGCCGCGAGGTCGACGCTCGTTAGCTCCCGCTTTGGTTCCATACCACGTCGTTCTGCCAGCGGAGGCAAAGGGGTGTCGTTGCGAACTCAGGCGACGCGTGCGAGCCAGGCGTCGGGGTCGTCGAGTTCGTCCTCTGTCGGCAGTGTCTCCGGCGACTGCCAGACCAGCCCGGCAGTCTCGATGTCCCGTGCGGTGACGACGGCGTCGAAAAAGTCTTTCCCGCGTTCGTACTGGCGTCGCTTCATGCTCAGCCCGAGCACGCGGCGGATGAGACGCTGCAGCGGGCCACGTCCTTTCCGGCGGTCGTCGAGTTTCCGGCGCAGGTCGGTGAACTCCTCGTCGAAGGCCCGATCCATGACCAGCTCTGCGTACCCCTCGACGGCGGTCATCGCCGTGTCGAGGTGACCGAGTTTCTCCCGGTCGATAGAGCCCTCTGCGAGGTGGTCGATGGCTTCCTCCATGGAGGATTCGAGGTGGTCGGAGAGCCACGGTGCTGCGCCGAACTCGGCGGCGTGTGCAACCTCGTGGAAGGCAATCCAGCGACGGAAGCGCGGATACGCGACATCCAGCGTTTCGGCGACTCGGACGATGTTCGGGCGCAGGAAATACAGTGCGTGGTCGTCGTTGTCCGCGAGCAACAGCGGGTCGTACTGTCCCATGACGTTGTTTGCCAGGAAAGACAGCGCAACAGCCATCGACCCGGTGTTGACCATCCGCGCCACGCCGGGGATGTAGGCGGCCTGTGACTCGACGGGAGCCATCACGCGCTCGAAGGTGGCGATGTTGGCGTCCATCCAGTGGTGGCGGTTCTGTATCTCGATGGTACCGGGGAGGTCGAATTCGAGTGCGGTCACGTCACGGATACGGTCACGTGCGTCGCGTACGTCGGCGGCGTAGGCCGCCCGTTCCTCGGCCTCGATATCGAGATCGCCGGCCTCTGTGGCGGCTTTTGCGGCGTCGGCGACGGCACTCCAGTCGACAGGTCCGTCGCCGGTTGCCCCGGTAACGGCACGGACGCTTCGGTAGAGACTCATTGCATGGTAGAAGAGAGCGCGCGTGAAATGTCTTCTCCCCGAAACCGCCGTTTCGCCGCGCTATTCACCTGACGGCGTGGAGTCTCCGAGGAACTTCTTGACCGCCACTCCGATGGCAAGCAAGACGAGCAGTCCCAGGACGAACGGAACAGCGCGCGAGAGACCGCCGGACTCGTCGTCTTCGTCCTCGTCGTCCTCGCCGCTGAAGGGAGCGTTCGCGCTGAACGAGACGTCGTCGACCTGAATCTTCAGGAACGTATACTCTGCCATACCGACACCTTCGGTGACCCGGCCCTTAGCGGTTTGGTCATCCCGTCGCCGCCGACCGGTGGTTTCAGGCAACCCGCCGCCTAACAACCCTGCATGGACGACGACCGCCGCGCGTTCCTCGACGACCTGCTCGCAACTGCAACACCATCCGGCTTCGAGACGGCCGGCCAGCGGGCCTGGGTCGACTACGTCGCCGACTTTGCCGACGAGGTACGGACAGACGACTACGGCAACGCTATCGCCGTGGTGGAGGGCAGTTCCGACACCGAAGTTGCACTCGCCGGGCACGGCGACGAAATCGGCTTCATGGTGCGGACAATCGAAGACGACGGGATGGTTCGACTGACCCCCATCGGTGGCGCAGACCGTACCATCTCGAAGGGACAGCACGTCCAGATACACACTGACGACGGTACCGTTCCCGGCGTCATCGGACAGACGGCAATCCACCTCCGCGACGCCGACGACGAGTCAGTCGACGACATCAGCGAGCAACACGTCGACATCGGCGTCGAAGACGGCGAGGCTGCCACAGAACTTGTCGAGGTCGGTGACCCTGTCACATTCGACCAGACCGTCTCCGGACTGGCCGGCGAGCGCATCGCTGCACGCGGACTCGACAACCGTATCGGCATCTGGGCTGCCGCAGAGGGACTTCGTCGTGCAGCCGAGCAGACGCCAGCGGCGACGGTCTATGCCGTCTCGACCGTCCAGGAGGAACTCGGTAAGCAGGGTGCGAAGATGATCGGCTTCGACCTCGACCCAGATGCGGTCATCGCGACGGACGTGACCCACGCCACCGACGGCCCGGGAACGCCAAGCGGGAAAGACACCGGCATCGAACTCGGTGACGGACCGGTTGTCGCCCGCGGGAGCGCGAACCACCCTCGCGTGGTCGAGGCAGTCCGTGACGCTGCCGAGGAGGCAGACATCGACGTGCAGTTGCAGGCGACCGGCGTACGCACCGGCACCGACGCCGACGCTTTCTACACCTCGCGCGGCGGGATTCCGTCGCTGAACATCGGCGTGCCCAACCGCTATATGCACACGCCAGTCGAGGTACTCGACCTCGACGACCTCGATGCGACGGCCGACCTGCTGGCGGCTTTCGCACTCGCTGCCGCGGAGCAGGAGTTTACCGTCGACATCTGAGACGGACTGCTGTACGTCAGTACCGGACTGACCGCACGAAGGCGTGCGGTCGTCCCAGAAAACAGGTACAGCAATCCGTATGACACCATTGTGTTGTGTGTCATACCACGGGGTGAGCCGGTACGTTTATGCCTCCGACACCGCCCCGTTGGGGTATGAGTGAGCACGGGAACAGACCCCTGGACGTACTGGAGGCATCCGTCGGAGAGGACGTAACAGTCCATCTCAAGGGCGGAGAGATATACGAGGGCGTCCTCGCGGGCTACGACCAGCACATGAACCTGGTCGTCGAGGAGGCCGAAGACACAACGATTATACGCGGCGATAACGTCGTCTCAATCAACCCATGACTGGCGCAGGACCCCCGAGTCAGGGAAAGAAAAACGTCACGAAACACC
>CAZFOF010000161.1:0-5457 GCA_964520265.1 uncultured Halobacteriales archaeon
AGGCGCAACCGGAGATATCAGCCGATCGGGGGTTCAAATCCCTCCGAGCCCATTCCCTTGCTGTAATCGTCAAAAATAGTCAGGAGTATTACGATTGATTTAAATATTGGCTGAAGAAGATTCCAACAGTTGATTTTTGGGCCGAAAGCTTGATTAGAGTATAATAGTCAATTCTATTATGGTAGATGGGAAACTAACGGTGTATCGTGGCTGTTTTCCGGTTGTTGACGCCGAGTACGAGGAAGGCAGCAATCAGACACCGTCGGAGGTTATTACTGAGGCAGTTGCAACGGCGGCCGGTGTTGAGCCGATAGAAATCCAACCACTGTATGATGTTCTCGACCCCGATGCACTGAACACGCTATTCGATACGCAAAACAAGGACCGCAATGTCAAACAGGTTCTGAGTTTCAGGCTGGACACGTGGAATATCTTCGTCCGTGATGACGGCAAAATCCGCGTTTGCGATGCAACCCAACGACTCACCAAACCAGAGCCTGTGTTCAAGGATAGCGCAGCCTGACGGCTGTGCAAATTTACTGACACGGATTGCTGTAACTGTTTTCCGGGACGACCGCACGCATTCGTGGGGTCAGTCCGGTACTGACGTACAGCAGTCCGTATGAGTCCGGTTCTGAATGGAAATTCTGACGAAACAACCCTCCGCTCGACCACAACTCTTGCGACACAGACGCCCGACATCTCCAAGACGCTGGCGCAACAGTCTCCATGTAGATGCCGTTTGACACAAACGACTGGCGTCAATCGTCTCAGACTGACCGCAGTGGGAAGGATTTCCCTCTTGAGCCGCCGGACGCCAATCCACTGACCGGAGCCCTTCGAGACAGTGTTCAGGCACACGTCGCTTCCGGGGACGAGCCTGCTATCGTGAGTATCAGCGATATTCACGGCTATCTCGATGCCGGCCGGAGCGCGTTGCTGACGCTGTCGACCCATTCACAGTACGACCCCGTCGTCACCCAAGACGATGACGGACTGCTTCACTGGGCCGGGAACAACTACGTGCTCGTCTTCAACGGCGATCTGATCGACCGAGGGCCGAGTAACGTCGAAACGCTCCAGATGGTGTCCCGACTCGTCGCCGAAGCCCCCACGGGTCGGGTGCGAGTAACGCTCGGCAATCACGAGATGGCTGTGCTCACGCCGGCACTGTTCATGTGGGGTGGTCTGTTCTCCGGTCAGGTCAGTGCAGGCGGTCGTCGGACGCTGGTTCGGGAAATTCTCGGTGGGCGAGTCGTCGCTGCCTACGAAGGCTACAGCGTTACGTATGCTCACGCCGGGCAGTCAGAACCATACGCAGTCGAGCGAGTCAACGACGAACTCACAGCCGCGGCACAACAGATACAGGGTCTTATCGGGGCCGGCGCAGACGCACAGGTGCAACAGCAACTCGTCGACGACTATCCGTTCGTACTGGGGATGGGCGAACACCACCTCAAAGGCCCTGGCGCAGGGTTGATCTGGAGAGATTTGAGGCACCTGCCACCGGATTCGCCGCCGCAGGTGGTGGGACACACCCGACACGACACAATCACCCAGAAAGGGCAACTCGTCTGTGAGAATGTTATCCGGAATACAATCGATTCTCCCGGCGGAGAAGCCGTCCTTGTCGAAACGCCGGAAGCGATCGTCGCGCTTCAGCGAGAACCTGACGGCAGCGTGCGTTCACAGAGATTCAGCGTCAATTGAGGGTTGCATACGGACTGCTGTACGTCAGTACCGGACTGACCGCACGAAGGCGTGCGGTCGTCCCGAAAAACAGTTACAGCAATCCGTATCAGTCGACACACACTGAGTACTGTAACCGACTGTCCCAGCCGTCTACTCTATGAAGAGGAAACAACTAACGAGAGAGGGGTGTATATCCATCCACGATGCCCTCCAGCAAAATTTCGGTCGTACGTTGGGTGACGGTCAGCGTCGTCGTCGCTTTTTTCCTCGTGTTGGGCTGGTATCTCGGTCAGCCGGGATATACGCAGACGCGACTGGTGTTTTTGACAGCACTCGGAGGACTGGCAGTCGCGGGTGGGGTCGGAGTCGTCCGCCAGCGTACTTATGGCAAGAGAACCGCGGAACACCGCGGTCATAGGATAGTCAACTCCTCACCAATCAAAATCGAGACGGACACCTACTCTTCGACGGCGACTTCGTCGGCCTTTTCGGCCTTCGAGATGGCTCTGCCCGAGTAGTACGTCAACACGAGCAGTGCGACAGCCGAGACGCCGACGATGGCGAGTTGGATGCTGGAGATGACACTGTCGAAGCCAAACGGTGTGTACACGATGAACGCGATGAAGAAAATCGCCATAATGACGAACGGGATGATGTTGACCGTGAGGTCGAGAAGTGTTTCACGGTCGAAGACTTTCTCTTCCATACCGCGATATTGGGGTGTGGGGGATAAATAGTATGTCGGTTTTTACGTGAGGTCGCGCCCGAGCACGCGAAGCGTCGCCGACAGCGCAAACAGGATTGTCGCCGCGGCGAGGACTGACGACCCCCGGTAGACGACGGGACGGGCGGGGTCGAGCAGTGCAGTCGCCGAGATGGCGCTCGGGTCGATGCTGAGGCCGACAGCGAGTCCACCCAGTACGGTGAGGATGCTCGCGATAGCCGCAAGCGAGAGCCACGACCGCGAGACGTAGCCGGATTCGTTGAGAATACCCGAGACGGTGCCCCCAAACAGCAGGAGACCGCCGACGGCGACGGGAAAACTCCCCAGGAAGACACCAAGTTCGGAGATGACAAAGCCGAAGGCGACCAGCATCGGCCACGGACTCGCCTTGCGGTACTGGTCGCTGAGTCCGGGGCTGACCTCGCCGCTGACTTCATCGCGTACCTCGTCGCTCATGCACGCAAATATGGCGTGGAGCATCAAGTGTGCATCGCTCCCGGCCCGCTCACCCCACAAAGTATTAGTCCCGCATCGGCCTGGTGAACTGTAATGAGCACACGCGTGGTCGAGCGGATCGACGACTGGGACGAACAGTCGTTCAGCGGCGGGTACAGCGGGTTGCACGACCTCGCAGACCGGGAGTTCTCGGGTGTCGTCCGCGCCGAAGGGGCTGAACTGTTTATGACCAAAGGGGTCGTCGTCGGCGTCCGACGGGGGAGTATCGAGGACTTCGAGGACAGTGCCGGAACTGTCTACGCCGCCCCAACACCCGCGCTGCCGTTGCTTGCAATCATGCAGGAACGGAGCGAGGAGGTGCGTGCGAAGTACTACACCGAAAAGACGAGCATCTCGGAGGTCGACCAAACGCTCGAAGACGGGGGGTTCACCGGGTTCATCGAACTCTCCGAGAACGTCCTGAGTGGGGACTACTATCTCGTCTATCACCGTGGTCGGTCGATGAGCGTCGCCTACGTCGGGAGTGCACAGCGCCTCATCGAGGGCGACGAGGCATTCGAGCAGGCCGACGACGAAGTTGGCATCTACAAGGTCAGACCGGCCGACATCGACGCCATAGAGATTCCAGAGCCAACCACCACCTCGACAGGCAGTGCCGGGGCTGGTGCAGTCGGGGACGCCGGAGGAGAGCCCAAAACCGACGAGATTGACCCGGTGTCCGCGGCCGAACCCGAGGAAGATGAGCCAGCGGACGAGCCAACGTCACCCGACAACGAGCCAGGAGGTGAAGCACCCGAAGGCGGTGCATCTGAAACTGGTACAGCGTCGCAGTCGCCACAACCTGACCAGTCACCCCCGGAGACGACGGCGTCGACAGATACCAGTTCGACTCAGGAGACGGCTAACGAATCGACAGAGCGAGCGTCGCCACCAGTCGAGGAACGCGAACAGCCCGATGAGTCGAGGAGAGAGCCAGAACCCAGCGGTGACCCCGGTCACGCCGAGACAACCCAGTCGGCCGGCAGTCACGAACAGCAACGACGAGACACAGAGCCGGCGGGAGTTTCACAACAGGAGACGCCGACAACGAACGCCACACAGCAAGACGAGTCGGTGGAGACACAGCAGACGCGCGACCAGCCAGTCCAGCAGTCGCCAGCAGCATCACAGTCGACGACGGGAGGCACCGGAGGGGAAACTCAGACCGGCAGACAATCGACGCCGGAATCACCGTCCGACCTGGAGACGCGAACAATCCCCTCGCTCGACCCGGAACTAACAGAGAGCAACAACCACGCAAACAACGTGGAGACAACCCGCGGCGATGCACAATCCGAGTCGTCGGGCCAACACGCAACAGAGACAGTCCAAACGGAGACGACAGAAAGCCAAACCCAGTCAACTGCCTCGACAGCACCAGAACCACAGGAAACCGCGACAGAAGAGACAGCGCCACCGCAGGAACCAGCGGGGACGACGGCGAACGACGAGCAACTGGAAGAAAAAGAGGCCACGATTCGACAGTTGCAAAGTGAAATCGAGGAAGCAAAGAAGGCCCGCGACGAGGCCAGAGCCGACCTGGCGACAGTACAGGAAGAGCGAGACGAACTCGAACGGGAAGTCGAACGCCTCCAGAAGGAACTCGCACGTCTGGAGGACGAACTCGGCGCGAAGATGAACGCCGAGCGCCGCATCACCCCACAGGAAGCGCTCGAAGGGACGGACATCTTCGTTCGCTACCACTCCAAAGGCGCGGGCACGCTGAAGAAGGCACACGATTCGGGGCGTCCCCGTGAGGACGTGACCGAGAACCTTCGGCTGGAGAAACACACCCAGTTCGACGCGGGGTCGGTAGCCGTCGGCGGGCAAGCCTACGACGAGTTCCTGGAGGGGAGAATCGAGTACAACTTCATCGGGTGGGTCGTCACGAACCTGCTCTTCGAAATCCAGGAGACCGGCAACACCGAGACACTGCGTGACCTCTACGACGCGTTGCCGAAAATCAACCGCATCGAATTAAACGGCGTCGTGACGACGACGGACGAAGACGACAACGAGGTGCCCGAATCCTTCGACATCGTCTTCCGTGAACGCATGGGTGACCCGCTGTTGGTCGCAAACATCAACGAGTCCAGACAGGGGGCCACGGAGTCGATGATGGGGTCACTCATCACCGCGGCCGAGCGCGTCGGCAAGGCATCCGAGGAGTTCGCTGCCGCATTCCTGGTGACAGAGAGTTTCTTCGAACCGGAGGCCCTGGAGACTGTCGCAACGGCCACGCGCGGCGGACTGTTGACTCGTGACAAACGCAAGAGCTTCGCAAATCTCACTCGCAAGCACGGCTATCACCTCTGTCTCGTCGAGGCGAGAAACGAGAATTTCCACCTAGAAGTTCCGGAACTCTAACCTTCGATTTCCGCCACACCTTCGATTTTCATTCCTTCGAGTTTCTCGATGATGTGGTCGATTTTTCCGTCGAGGTCTTCGACGAACTCTTCGGTCTCCTCCGTCGTGATGGCGCCCTGACTGGACGGCTCGATGAGGGATTCCTCTTCGAGCACACGGAGGGAGTAACGGACTTTGTG
>CAZFOF010000162.1:0-5439 GCA_964520265.1 uncultured Halobacteriales archaeon
GACACGGATGTCCTCGCTGGCGTCGACGACGCCCGGCGCGAGCACCGACCCGTGCGGAACGAAGGAGTCGATTTCGACGCGTTTCGTGGGTGCGTCACTCTCGACCCAGCGTCTGCCGCCGGCGAGTGTCAGCGAGAGGACGCCGTACTGGGCGACCAGCGTCGCCAACTGTTCGCCGTCGGTGTCCAGCGCGCGGAGTTTCGGATAGCGACTGCCGACGCGGATATCGTCGAACAGTTCGTCGCCAGCGCCCGCGCCGAACTGGTAGTCGGCGATGGCTTTCAGCGTGTTGTGCTGGCGCTCGCGCTTGCCGTATTTCAGTTCCTCAGACAGCGTCGATGCGAGATTCGCCAGTGACTCCGTGGTCGTGGGGTGGTCGTCGACGGTGTACTCGAAATCCAGTCCCAGCGACGCTTCGACGCGCTCGCAGATGTCGCGGTAGCCCTCGCCGGGGACGTGGGCGATGATGCGGGGGTAGTCGTTGCGCTGGAGGTACGCCTCGAGGACGTCGGCGACGAACTCCTTTTCGGTGGCCGACCAGTGGCCGGTCACGACCGAATCGTAGTGCTGGGCGGGGTAGGTGAGTTCCAGTTCCTGCGGGACGACGCCGATGGGGGAGGTCATCGACAGCGTGTGCCCGCGGAACTGGACGGCGTCGTGGTACTGACCGTGGCTCTGTGATTCGCTGTAGGGTTTCTTCGCCGAGCAGGGGACGATGACCAGCGGGTTGTCGAAGCGACACCGGTAGCGCTGTGTGACGCGTTCGGCAAAGCGCTGGATTTCGACGCGGCGCAGCGAGTCCTCCGTCGCGGCGCTCATCTCCGCCCGCCGGAGGACTGGCGTATGCCGTTCCATGTACTGGTACTCCTGGTCGAGGCGGCGGAACGTCGCCGTGAGCCACTGCTCGTGGCGGGCCTGGCCCTCGATGTAATCCCGAAGGCGGCCCCGGCGGATGCGCTGGCGAACCGTCGCGAGTGCGGCACGAAGCGCGTTCTCGTTGTGCGTAGCGCACTCGTCGCGGCCGAACTCCTCGACGGGCCGCTGGCAGGCGGGGCAGGCACAGGGGAGTTCCTCGAGGTCTTCGAGGAACTGCTCGCCGTCGGTGGTGAGGTACTTGCCCCGGGTTCCCTTCACGACGGCGCGGTCGGTATCGACGAGGTCGACACCGGCGTAGGCGAGCGTCGCGACGTTTGCGGGGGTGGCGACACCAGACAGATAGAGTGCGGTGTCGTGGGGGATGGCTTCGCGTGTCTGGACGATGGCGTCGACGAACGCGCGGGCGTGGCCGGCGAGTTCCTGGGCGTTCGAGAGGACGTAGGCGTCGGCGTTGCTGTCGGTGGCCTCGGCGGCCGTCTCGGGGCTGACGACGGCGGCGCTGGGGTAGTCGACGTCGGGGTAGTCGACAGCGAAGGCTTCCTGGACTTCGTCGGCGGTACCGCCAGGGAATGCCCGATGCGGGAGGACGGTCAGCGCGGTGTCGTCACCGTCGGGGACGTCCCGGTCTTCCGGCCAGAGACTGCCGGCGTCCTGTAGCACGTCGTCGACGACGGCCGGTGTTCGCAGAGGGTCGGAAAGTCGCAACTCGCCCACGCGCGCGGCCCCGTCGCGCTCGTGTACCTCGAAGTAGTCGGTCATGCACACCGGTGGGCGATGCGCGCCCAATTATCTTCCGTGTCTGCCCCACACTGTTCTCATCGAAACTGCCAGCGACACCGTACAACTCCGAACGTGGGTGCAAAAGTGACCGCGCCGGTCGCTATGCCTCTTCCTCTAGCGTCTCGTTGTCCGCCAGCGACGGCTCTTCATCTTCGGGCATGTCTTCTGGCACCTCGTCTATCGGTGGTTCTTCATCAGGCAGTTCCTCTGGCAGTTCACCATCCGGAATGTTCTCCGGCAGTTCTTCAGGCAGTTCCTCGCGGTCTGGCAACTCACCATCTGGTGGCATCGCAGAGACGTTCACACCCTCTGGCATCTCATCTATCGGTGGCTCGACTTCCTCCGGTGGCATCGCAGAGACGTTTTCCTCCGGCATCTCATCTATCGGTGGTTCTTCGGGTGGCTCCTCACCGTCGGGTAACTCCTCCGGCGGTTCCTCAGGGAGTTCTTCATCGTCTGGAATGTCTTCCGGTGGTTCCTCGGGTGGCTGCGCAGCGTCGGGAGCGTCGTGATTTGCCGCACGCTGTCGAATCGTCTCTTTTTGTTCCTCGGTCAGCCGCTCTTTCAGTTCGCTCGGGAGCTGGTCGAGCCCGACGAACGGTGGAATCTCGTCGAGGATATCCTCCGGCGGGGCGGGCGCAGTCTCGGGCGGCATCTCGCCGGGTTCAGGCTCGTCTGCGGATGGTTCTTCGCGCCGTTCTGTACGGACGCGCTCTGCGCGTTCGCGCAACATCTGTTTTTGTTCCTCGCTCAGGCGTTCTCGCAGTGCTGGCGGCAGGTCTTCGGGGGTCGCAGCCGGCGGGATGCGTTCGAGGATTTCCTCACCCTCGGGGACAGCCCCGGGCCGTTCCGGTGGTCCCTCACGGTCGGGTGCTTCCTCGGCGCGCTCACGGAGTTCGGAAAGTACCTCTTCCGGCAGTTGCTCTTTCATCCGGGGTGGCACCTCGTCGATGGTCACGTGGTCTGGGATATCCTCCAGAATTTCCTCTGGCGGACGGTCAGCGAAGTCGTCGGGTGGGCTCGGGGCCCCGTCAGGGCCACCGGGTGGGGCAGTGTCCGAGCGGTTCCGAAGCGTCTCTTTTTGCTCTTCGGTCAGTTGCTGTTTGATTCTCTCCGGCACGTCATCGAGACCGACGTGTGGCGGAATCTGGCTGACATCGATGGAGTCGGGCACGCCCGCCGGTGGCCCTCTCGGTTCGGCCGGTTCGACAGGGGAGAGTGTCACCGTCGCCTCGCTGTTTCGAATCTTCTCCAGCACCTCGTCGGGCATTCGCTCTCGCACCCGTGGCGGAATGTCCTCGACGCTGTCGACGTCCACCGGCCCGTCGACTGACGACTGCTTGAACCGCTCAGGGAAGTCTTCCTGGACATCCGGTGGGAGGTCAGTCACCGAGAAATTCGCCAGCACCGACGGCGGAACCTCTCGTGGCACGTCAGCTAGCGTCGCGTCCTCCGGAAGATGCTTCGTGATTTTCGGTGGCAAGTCCTCGACATCGAGCGCAGCGGCGAGGTCATCGGGCACGTCCGGTGACCGGTCGTCGGTATCGTTGGTGTCGTTCGCGGTTGGACTGGTGTCGGCCGCAGCCACGGCACCGCCAGCCGCACTGACGGCGAGCGCGAGCACGACCAGTCCAACAATACGAGACAGTCTGGTCATGCCCTGGTGTTGAATAACTAGTTACTTAATACCAAAGTTCCAGTTTCTATTTCTGAAAATGCCATTGGCGATGCGAGTCGGATTGTCGGCCAAAGCGCATATATACGGCCGTATTAGCGATTCTCTTTCCACCCACCGAGCGTTTGCAATTATCGTTTCTGGTATCTGTGGTAAACGCTTATGTTTCGGAGCAGTATCTGTCTGAATTACAATGTGCGGCAGTAGACACTCCCGGGCCGGTGCGTCGCCGCGTCGGTCGGGGGTGTGTTGGCTGCCGAAGATGGAGTGATTCGATGAAAGGTTCGACACGACGAACGGTCAGTATCGTTCTCGTCGCGGCACTGGTTGCCCTTGCCGGCTGCGGTGGCCTCGGCCAGTCCGACAACGGCGGAGCAGAAACGGGCGACGACACCGCGACCGAAGAAGCAACGGCGACGACAACGGCCACAGAGGAGGCTGCGGACACAGCGACGGCGACGGAAACGTCTACTGACGAGGCGACGGAGGCGACGCCAACCGCCACGGCAACGCCGACGGACGAAGCGAACGACACGACAGACGACGAACTCACCAGTCTCGACCAGGAACTGCTCGATTCACACGCGCTGACGCTGTTGCGAGCCGGCAACTACACCGCGTTCGTGACGACCAACGAGAGTGGGTCGTCGACGACGACTATCGCGGCCGTCGATCTGGCCGGACAGGGGAAATACGACCAGAGTACGTCCTCCCCCGGTCTCAGCATCGAGGAATATCGGGAGCCGGGCACAGACACCCTCTACACGCAGGTCGGAACGGGGGACGATGCCAGTTATTTCAGCGAGACAGCAACTGACAACTTCACCGCGAATCAGATAACCGAATCACATCTGATTACTGACGTAAACTACGAGCGCTTTGGTACCGACACGGTCGGCGACACGACCGTCCAGCGATACGTCGCAAACGACGTCTCCAGTCTCAACGTGAGTTCCGACGGCTGGGGCGGGTCGGTCGTGACGAACATCTCCTCGGTCGTGCTCGTCGACACCGACCGAAAGCTCATCTACGAAATCGACGCCGAGTACACCGTCCAGACGAGCAACGGTACCACCATCGACAACGCATACAGCGTCAGTTACAGCGACGTCGGGTCGACGAACGTCACTGAGCCAGACTGGGTGAGCGAAGCACGGTAAACGAGAGACAGTAGCTTACTCGTCAATCTGCCCTTTTCCGAGTACTTCGACGCGGACGTCCGCCGGAATCGCAGCCAGAACACCGTCGGGCCACTCGCGATGAAAGACAGTAAATTCGCTTTCGGGGTTGGCGTCGACCAGGCGGCAGATTCCCTCGACAGCGGCCTCGTAGGCGGCGCGGTCACGCCGGTCTGGGAGTTCCGCGCCGAGTGGATACGACTCCGCAAGTTCTCGCGGCACCGGTCCAAACGGCGGTGCCAGATTCCAGCACTGGTCGAAGTCCTCGCTGTTCGACCCCTCTGTCAGCAGTATCTCGGCGGGACACTCCAGCCGTTCGAGTCGCTGGTGATGGCGGAGTACCTCGGGCCGTGTTGCACTCTCGCTTGAGAGATAGAAAAACGCGTCCTTGGCGACGCGGTCGGTCTCCTCCAGTTGTGCGCTGTGTTCGAGCAGTGCCCGGTAGCCGTCCAGCATCGCCGGATGGCTGCGAGCACGCTGTTCGACCAGTTCCAGCAGATTGCCCCGCCGGAGCGCCTGTCGAATCCGGCGCATCTCTTCGACAGAGACGTGGAGGTTGTGCTCGGCCAGCAGACGGTGGCGCTCGCGGTCGTCGTCGACGTCCCGCACCGCCGCAGGCGTATGCTCGCTGCAGACGGGACAGGAACACGGGAAGTAGTCGAGTTCGTCGAGGTGTTCGGTTCCCGAGACCGTGAGATAGCGACCGTCACGGGCGTACAGTGCGTACGCGGCAGAATCGAAGAGGTCACAGCCGAGTGCCACAGCGAGGGCGAACATCATCGGGTGTCCCGCACCGAAGAGGTGAACCGGTGCGTTCTCACCGAGGCCGCGTTTCGCTGCCGCGACTACCTCGACGAGGTCGCCAAAGCGGTAGTCGTTCATCAGCGGGACGACCGCACCGATGGGGAGGATATCGAGACTCGTCGCGTC
>CAZFOF010000163.1:0-5422 GCA_964520265.1 uncultured Halobacteriales archaeon
GAGGAGAAGCCAATACTCTCCCAAAGACAGCTTGCAACTATACGGAATAAGACGCGCCTGAAAGATTTATCCCGTCTAAGGACGACACATTCCTTATGGAAGAACCGGATCCTGACTTGACAGCCACTGCCGAGGAGCAGGTTGATCCGCCGGAGTTCGACGCGTTGACTCCGCCTGCCGAACTCGTTCGGGGGGAGCGGACACGAGATGACTTTTTCGACGCTGTTCTCGGTCTCGACAGTCCGGCGACGGCTGGCGACGTTGCCGAACGCGCGGATCATGGAGTGGATGCTGCACGGGAGTACCTGGAGTGGTTCGAACGGCTGGGTATCGTCACACAAGTTACTGAGACGCCTGCAACATACAAACGTAATCAGGCATACCTGAACTGGCGGCGGATCCAGCAGCTGCGAGACAACTACTCGACCGACGAACTCATCACCTTCTTGGAAACGGAGACGAGGCGAGCCGACGTGTTGGCTAGCAAGTTCGATGCTGACACACCGGATGCAGTCTCCATCTCAGAACACGCTGCGAACTCCGGTCAATCCGTCGACGAGGTATGGGATGATGTCGTCGCGTGGCAGACGGCCCGCCAACGCATCACGCTCCTCGAACGGGGCTTGCAGACTGGCTCGGGGGATGCTGCTGACAACCGTCCCGTCGTATGACCGGCCAGGGAGATGGCAACCCCGGCGACGACGTCAGTGGTGCACCAATCGACTTCGATCGTCTCGACGTTATCGAGGAGCGACTGGCGGCTGACGAGCGGTTCACGCAGATTCTGAGGGAACCTGCGTTCGCCCCAGATCGATTGGCGTGTGTGTATCACTCGCAGCTCTACCCGACGACTGTTTCCACAGCCCGTCTCGAAGTTGTGTGGTACGAAAACGGTGACTTTTCGCTCCATTACCACGAGGACAACAACAAGGGAGAGTTCGACCATCGGTGGGATCGTCACCCATCTGAGCACAACACGCGCGATCACATTCATCCGGGCCCAGATGCACCGACGCCCGGAGACGATGCATCGCATCCAGACGATTGGCGTGATGTTCTTTCGGAGGTTCTCACCGAGATTGAACTTCGACAGCGAAACTTCTGGACTGACTAGCTGAGCTGTGACCGTCCCCTGAGATATATCAAGAAAATCAATAAAATGGATTAGGAATGGGAGGATGGTCATCAGCGAGCGTGAACCGTATGTCATTCCCCTGTCACTTGTCGACGAGATCATCTTCGATCCGAGCATCGGTAGCTGTTGGCTCTGTGGGTGACGACTCTTCGAGCTCGTCGAGTACGGTAAAGCCAGCTACTCCCGATCTTTCTCAGACTCCTGCTCGGGCGGTTCCGGCGGCGCCAGTGCCGCAACGAGAGCCTGATACGCCCGCGATTGGGTACACGTTGCCCAGGACACCCGAACACGGGTACCGACGAGTGCAAGACTCCCGACCAGGAGTCGGAGACCGAGGCCAGTCTGTGAGAGTCCTCCGAGCACCAGTGACAGTGCGAGTTCGGTCACCAGTGCAGCAAGCGCCACAATCGAGACGACGCGGATGGGTTGGGCCCGCAACTCCCGTTGCACTGTTCGGACACCGGCCCCCACGCTGGCACTCCGCCATGCCGCAGGCAGTGGCCCAAGCACCCAGTCGAGGATTGCGAGCAGCGGGCCGACGGTGTACGTCTCCCGCAGGTCGATGACGATGACATCGGGGTCGGGTTCGGCCGTCAGCCAGCGATACAGCATGGAGCCACGAACCCACTGCCCGACGAGCGCACCGAATCCGGCGAGGTGTGAGGCTGCCGCCGCCTGTGTCAGTCCCTGCGAGAGCCTCCGGCCGGTACGGACGACCCACGCATCCTCGGCGTGGGCAACGCCCGCCAGGAGTCGCTGGTACAGTGTGAGGAACACAGACGTCTCCCGGGGCGATGGCTGGTCGGTCATTCTCCGTCGCTGTCGAGGCTGACGAGTGTGCCGTCAACACTCAGCGTCCCGAAGTCGAGTGTGACACCGTCACCGCGCTGGGCCTGCCGGCCGTGGAAGGAGAGCCCCGCATCTGTTTCGCGGGCTGTCACATCGAGCGTGAGTGTTACATCCTGATTCACGGGATGTTCGCGCGCGTAAATCTGTCCACTGTCGCTTTCGAGGATGACCGTCGCGGGTTCGGTCTGGATGTTCGTGATGCGGGCGTCCGCGCCGCGGTGGCGTTCGGTCTGGCCGACCGACAGTCCGTCGACGAGTCGCGGTGGGACGTTTTCCCACTCGACTTCGAGGGTGGCGTCGACGGCCTCGCCGGGGCGGGTATCGCCGAGGGTGGTGAGTTCGCCCGACAGCGAATAGTCGTCAGTCTGGAAGGGCAGGGTCGTACCAACGCGCAGTGGGCGGTTGAGGAACTCCGGCCGGTCGTCGATCGTGGTGGCCTGGACGGACAGGCCCAGTTGCAGATGGCGACGGTTTGGATTCCGCGTGGGATAGGAGGCGACCGAGTCGATGGTTGCAACGTCGGTGTCGCCGATGGTGTAGCTGTCGCCCGCCTGGACGGTTTCGGCGACGCTCCGGGAGACTGTCGTTTCGATGTGGACGGTGCGGGTCTGGGGTCTGGCCGCGCTGGCGTTGGTGGTCGTAATCTCACCCGACAGCGTGTAATCAGCCGTCCGGAAGGGCACGGTGGTACCGACGCGCACCGGCCGCGTGAAGAACTGTTCGTCACCGTCGACGGTGAGTGTGCGCAGCGAGACACTAAGCAGGAGACGGCGTTGGGAGGAGTCTGCGAGTGGAATCGGCTGGACGGCGTCGATGGTTGCCACGTCAGTGCCGCCAATCGAGAACGTATCGCCACGCTCGAGCAGTTGGGCCGTCGATTGTGGGACTGTGGTGTCCAGTTGGACGGTGCGGGTGTTCGTCTGGGCGGTGTCCGTGGTGCGATTGACGATAGTACCCGACAGTGTGTAAGCGTCCGTTCGGAGTGGCACGGTGGTGCCGAGACGGAGGGGGCGGCTGGCGAACTGGGGTGTGGATTCGGTCTGCAGCGTGTGGAGTTCGAGTCCCACCAGCAGGTTTGCGTTGGTGCCGCCCGTCCGTCGGTAGACGTTCGTGACGGTGGCCGTTTGCTGTGGGCCGATGCGCTGTGTGTCACCCGGTTGGAGTGTGGCCGCGGTCTGTGTGGGGACACTCGTTGCCACGAGGACGGACGTGGTTTCCTTGGGGAGTTGTGAGCTGTTCCCCGCTGCTGTGACGGTTGCGTTGAAGCGGTACTGGTCGGTCTCTACGATGACCGGATCGTTGATTGGGGGGAGTGTTCGTGTGGTGGTATTGACGCGAACGACAGCGAGTGCTGCGTCTCTGTTCGGGTGTGGTGTTACGTACGTGTCGGTGACCGAGAGTGTGGTGTCTTGTTCGGTGAGTGTGAGATTTTCCGTTGCTGTGAGTGCGGTCGCGGCGTCTGCTGAGAGTGGGCCGACCGTGAGTGTGGTGTAGGCTGGCTCAGTGGTGGTGGTGGTGGTGGTGGATTGGTTCATTCCACCGACGAGCGCGATACCTGCAGCGGCAATGGCAAGAACGAGGAGAACGACGAGTGCGTCGATGACGTTGATCCGACCGAAGAGACGACCCTGGTCGTCGATGAGTGGCATTGGTGTGTGGTCTGTGGGGTGGTGTAAATTGATTGTGGTTACAGACGGTCTCCCCTCTGCTCGGCGACACGTGTCTCGTAGGCTTTATTTATATTGCTGATAATTATCTGTCTAATGAATGGAGGGTGGCGCTACAGAGCGACGAGTGTTCTCGGCACTGCCACCCTCGCGTTTCTTGCGGTCGTCGTTGCGAATTCATCTGTCGTCCAGGCTGGTCTCGAGTTGATTCCGCCGTTTCAGACTCTCTCGACCGATGGAGCAACTGGGGCGGAACTGACTTTTGAAGCGATGACGGCGACTGCGGTCGTCCTTGCTGCGATGGCCCCTCTATACAAGCCACGGCCACGCCGGATTCTGGATATCTGGATGGATAGTATCCGGCGGACAATACTTGCGATGTTGTCACTGGCGACGATTGGCTACTTCGATTATACGTATCGACTCCCGCGTACGACACTTGTCGCAACCAGTGGGGTCTTGCTGGTTGTCTTACCGCTGTGGTTCATTATCATTCGCCGCCGTCCCGCTGACGCCGGCGACCGGACTGTTGTCATCGGTGACGACCCAGATACGATGAGTGCTATTCTGGACGCTGTCGACGGCACAGTGCTGGGGTATGTTTCGCCACCGACGGCGTACACGGGCGCGGAGTCACTCGAACCCGACCAACTGGGATACGCCGACGGTGGCTCGGCACAGCGGGCGCAGAGTCTCAACGAGTTGCCGTGTTTGGGTGGCCTCTCGCGGCTGGATGAAGTGCTCGTTGATCACGACATCGACACTGCTGTCCTTGCGTTTTCACATCCCGACCGCGCGGAGTTTTTCGGTGCGCTCGACACCTGTTACGAGTACGGTGTCGCTGCGAAGGTACACCGTGACCACGCCGATATCGTGTTGACGAGTGATGTCGCTGGCGGTGAGTTGGTTGCCGTAGATTTGGAACCGTGGGACTGGCAGGATCACCTCGTAAAACGTGCCTTCGACATTGTGTTTGCTGGTGTGGGATTGCTCGTGTTGTCGCCGGTGATTGCGGTGATTGCGCTGGCGATTAAGCTAGACGATGGAGCTTCAGTGCTGTACAGTCAAGACCGCACAGCAGCTTTCGGCGATACGTTTACGGTGTACAAATTCAGGAGTATGGTACCCGACGCCGAAAGCGAGGGGGCACAACTGAGCGACGAAGACGCTGGGGATGTCGACCCGCGTGTGACGCGTGTCGGACGGATATTACGGCAGACGCATCTCGACGAAATCCCACAGCTCTGGTCGATTCTCGTCGGCGATATGAGCGTGGTTGGCCCACGCCCCGAACGGCCAACGCTTGACAGCGATATCGAATTGGACGTGGATGCCTGGCGAAGCCGGTGGTTTGTCGAACCTGGCCTGACGGGGCTTGCGCAAATCAACGACGCAACTGGCTACGAGCCCGAAGAGAAACTGCGCTACGACATTGAATACATCCGACAGCAGTCGTTCTGGTTCGATGTGAAGATAGTGATTCGGCAGATCTGGAAAGTATTGCGAGACTTAAGAGGTGCAATTACTGGGAGTGACAAATAAGTGGTCTGCCAGGATTGGGTTTGGGTACTAATTTCTGTTTGCCTGAAGTGATGTGTGTCTGTTTATTTTTGATAGGTGAAATAAATGCATCTCAGATGGAATAGAAGTGGTCACAACCACTCAGTTCGCTTTGCGACGTACCCAGTGGCAACCATGTGAACGGGAGGTTCCCGCAGCGAGCGTAGCAAGCGAAAAACCGCCTCAAAACGATGGTCGGTACCACCCATCA
>CAZFOF010000164.1:0-5408 GCA_964520265.1 uncultured Halobacteriales archaeon
CGGCAAGCGAAGACTGTTTGAACAGGCTACCCAATTGAGTAGTCAATGAGCGCGGACGAGGAAGTCCACGAGAACGCAGGACAGGATGTCATCGCAGTCGACGCTGAGGACAACGAAGAAGGGCTGGTCAATCGACTGGATGCCCACACCGGCGAGGGAATCCGTCACAGGGCCTTCACGACCCTTCTGTTCGACGGCGACGGCAACATCTTGCTGGCACAGCGCAGCCCCGACAAACGCCTGTGGGACACCCACTGGGACGGGACTGTTGCCTCCCATCCCGTCGAGGGACAGACACAGGTCGAGGCTGCCACGGAACGCCTGGAGGAAGAACTCGGTATCACGCCTGACCAGTACGACAACCTGGAGGTCACCGACCGTTTCGAGTACAGACGCCGTTATCACCGCGATGGTATCGAACACGAGGTCTGTGCGGTGTTGCAGGCGACACTGACGGACACCAGTCTCGACCCCGACCCCGAGGAAGTCGGCGGCGTGATGTGGGTGCCCTACGAACGGCTCTACAACAACCCACGCTGGTACCGCCAGCTCCGTCTGTGTCCGTGGTTCGAAATCGCGATGCGGCGGGACTTCGAACTGTAGCGATTCAGTCGGTGAGGCCGGCAGTCACCGCTTCACCTGTTTTCTCCGGCGTCCAGTCTTCGGGACGGTAGAGACGAACGCTGACGACACAGCCGTCGTCGCGGTTCTCGAAGCAGAGTTCGCCGCCGTGGCGTTCGACCACCCAGTTTGCCAGCCAGAGACCCACGCCGCTTGAGTGCTCCAGTGGCGTCTCTCGGCCGGCCTCGATGACCCGCCGTTCCTGCTCGTCGATGCCGGGGCCGTCGTCTGCGACCGTGACGACGACGAACGTCTCGTCGCTCGCGTTGTCGTCGACGCTGATTTCGACGTGTGGGTCGCCGTCGTTGTGCACGATGGCGTTGGTCAGCAACTCCTCGAAGACAACCGTAATCGAGGGGCCGGCGACGACAGGGAGTGAATCTGGCAGCGAGAGAGTGACCTCGGCGGCGGGATGGTCACGAATCGTCCGTTCGAGGTCGGTTTCGAGGCGCTTCGCGAGGTCGATGGTTCCCTGTTTGTCGGTCTCGAAGAGACGCGAGAGGCGACCGACCTTGTCGCTGCGCTCGACGATGGTGTCGATGGTGTCCATCGCCCGCTGGAGACGGTCTGCGGCGTCACCGCTCGTCTCCTCGTGGGCGAGTTCGACGTTGCCACGGACGACGTTGAGTTCGTTGCGGATGTTGTGTCGCAACACGCGATTCAGCACGTCAAGGCGCTGTTCACGGCGGCGCTGGTCGGTGACGTCCCGCAGACTGACCAGCGCACCCGACAGGGCTCCGTAGCCCCGCGAGAGCCGCGAGACCTGTACGTCGAAGTAGTAAATCCTCCCGTTGCGGTCGATTCGCAGTGGCGAGTCCATCCCGTCGAGACTGTCCGACACTCCCGGTAGCAACTCCGCCAGTGGCGTTCCGAGGTAGTCGGTGCCCTCGACAGCGAGCAGTTGCTCTGCGGCCAGATTGCCGTCGACCACCCGCTCGTTTTCGTCGAGGATGAACACGGCGTCGTCGAGTTCCGAGAGCAGTTCTTCGCGACCGAGTTCGCGGACGGCCGGCGAAATCTGGAGCAACTGTGTGTGAAACATCGCGCCGGCGATGACAACGCCTGTGAGTACGTAGCCGACACCGGTCGGATCGAGTCCCGCCGGGAACACCTCGAAGATGTAGAGTGCGTTACCGACCATCGGGACGGCGATGGCGACCAGCAGTGCGGTGCTCTGAGAGCGGTAGAGACGGTTCGTCCGGAAAATCATCCGCAGCAACAGCACGGCACTGGCGGTCACGAGCAGATAGGAGTACAGTTGATGCGCCCAGAACCCGAGACCAAAGTCCAGCGCCAGTACGGAGTAGCCGCCGACGAAGTTTCGGCTGGCGGCCGTCCAGACCAGCCCGTGGCCGTCGTTCGTCCAGACGAGAAAGATGAAGATGGCGGGCCAGACGAGCAAGGCGGCGAGTCGCTGCCGCGTCAGTAGCCGAGCGGTGCCGGTGTACTCGAGGACGGTTGCGAGCCACGCGATGGGGATGACCGCAGAGAGCGTCAGTCCCACCTGCATCCAGAACCGAAGCGGGCCGACGCCCGCACTGGCGATGGCCATCCCCTCCGTGATTGCCCAGAAACTGGCAGTGACGACAAACAGCGTCAGCGGTCGTGCGCCTGGGCGGTCGTCCTGTACCCAGGCGAAGAAGGCAACAGCCGTCCCGACGACTGCGGCGAGCAGCACAATCGGCAGATACAGTGGCTGAGCCATCGATACTGATGGCAACGAGTGCCACGCGTATGAATCTGATCGCTCACGACGAGCGAGCGCGGACGGCCGCCCACACGGCGACGCCCGCGAGCACAAATGCCGGCACCAGCGGCAAGACCAGATAGGCGTCTCTGAGCGTCAATCCGAGGCGGCTAATGAGGCTCTGTGCCGAGGGGAGGAACAGAATCGCTCCGGGGATGATAAAGAAGGCAAAGATGAGGAAACCGACGAGCACCCAGCCTCGCCAGCCGAACTCGCCGTCGCCCGTCGGGGCACGAGACGGCGGGGACGACCGGGGTTGGTGAACGTAGGTGTCGTCGGCGTCGTCTCCACCTGGGTCACGGTCGTCGGAATCGACCGTCGACCTGCGGGTGGGCGTCCCATCGCTCATACTCGAAGTGGCCGCCAGACTCTCAAATGGCTGTCGTTCCTACATCTCGCTGTCGGGGACGACGACAACCTTGCCGAAGCCGTCGCGTTCTTCTATCATCTCGTGGGCGTCGGCAATCTCGCTCATCGGGAACGTCTCGCGAATCTGGGGGCCGAACGCGCCGTCCCAGACCAGTTCCAGCACGTCGTCGACCTCGCCGGCCGTTCCCATCGTGGAGCCGTAAATCTCCAGTTGATTCCAGAAGATGCTGTTGATGTCTGTTTCGGGGTCGCGCCCCGTCGTTGCACCGCAGGTGACGACGCGGCCACCCTTGGCGAGGCTGTGGAGTGAGTCCTGCCAGGTGGCCTTGCCGATGTGGTCGACGACGACGTCGACGCCGCGACCGTCGGTCGCCGCGTCGATTTCTTCCTCGAAGTCGTTTTCGTCGTAGTTGATGACGTGGTCGGCACCGAGGTCTTCGGCGTAGTCGAGTTTCTCTTCTGAGGAGGCCGTTGCGTAGACCTCCGCACCGATGTAGTCGGCAATCTGGACGGCCGCATGGCCGACGCCGCCGCTGGCTCCGAGGACGAGAATCGACTCGCCGGCGGTGAGTTCCGCACGCGTGACGAGCATCCGCCAGGCCGTCTGGAAGACCAGCGGTGCCGCAGCGGCCGTCTCCCAGTCGACGTGGTCGGGAACCGGGACGAGATTCTCGGCAGGGACTGCGGTGAATTCGCTCTGGACGCCGCGGGTGTGTTCACCGAGGATTTTGAAATCCGTACATCGCGTCGTATCTCCCTCGCGACAGAACTCACAGTGGCCACAGGACAGCCCTGCAGATACCGCGACGCGGTCGCCGGCATCGAGTCGCTCGACGTCCTTGCCAACCTTCTCGACGACGCCTGCAGCGTCGCTGCCCGGGATGTGTGGCATCTCCAGGTCGAGCCGGTTCAAGGCACCCAGGCCGTACCGTGTGAACACGTCGAGGTGGTTCAACGCCGCCGCCTTCACGTCGATGAGCACCTCGTCGCTGTCGATGTCCGGCTCCTCGAACTCGCCGTATTCCAGTACCTCTCGACCGCCGTGTTCCGCGAATTGAACTGCTTTCACGTCTGCATAGTCAGGTGCAAACTGAAAAACACTGGTGGTACCACATCCGTCTGCCGGAACATCGACAATCAGCGAACTCTCCGCTGTCACGGACATGGCCGGGCTTTTTGCTGGCCCGCAGACAACTCCGAGCATGGTCGATTTCCAATCTCGGGACAGACGCACAGACGACGACAGTGGGGTGACGTCGGGGGACGACGAGGAGACAGACAGTGAGGAGGCAACATCGACAGACGAGCCGGTCGAGGAGTACGGGCCAGATACCCTCCCGTTTGCCGTCGTCACAGTCACTTCCGACCGGACGATGGCGGAAGACACCACGGGGGATATCGTCGTCGATGCCATCGAGACGGCTGGAGAGGCAGTGGCGACACGCGACCTCGTCTCTCCGTCGTACGACGGCGTCCAGCGCACGCTCGGGGGACTCGTCGACCGGGCGGACGTCGAAGCCGTCGTGACCGTCGGCGGCACGGGTGTCGAACCCGACGACGTGACCGTCGATGCCGCAGACGACCTCTTCGAGAAGGAACTGCCAGGGTTTGGCGAACTCTTCCGCGTCCTCTCGCACGAACAGGAGGGCACTGCGACGATTCGAACGCGAACGACCGCCGGTATCGTCGACGGCGTCCCCGTCTTCTGTCTCCCCGGCGACACGGTGGCGGCGCGACGCGGCGTCGAACAACTCGTTCTCGAAGAGGCGGAGACGATTGTCGAAGAGGCAGCACCCGCGACCGAAGAGTAGGGCCACCAGGCCCATACCGCACGAGCGGGTTCTTTGCCCCGTCAGCGGCGATTTCACGACGCCAAACATTCATAGCCGTCTGGGCCCTGTGCTATGCCGATGACGGCCTCTCCGCCCGGCCCTCGTGGTGAACCGCTCTTTGGAAGCAGTCGCAAGTACGCAAACGACCCGTTTCGCTTTCTCTCGGCCTGTGAGCGCTCCTACGGCGACGTGGTCAGATTCGACCTGGGGACGCTGCCGACGTATCTGCTCTCCAACCCCGACGACATCCAGACGGTGCTGATGAACCCCGAGACCTACCCCAAGCCCGCCTTCCAGAGCGATGCGCTCGGTGACCTCCTCGGCGAGGGACTGCTCCTCAGCGAAGGCGAAACCTGGGAACAGCAGCGAGAGCTTACCAACCCCGCCTTCGCGATGGGACGACTGGCGAATTTCGCTGACCGTATCGTCGACCACGCAGACACCATGCTCTCGGGCTGGGAAGACGGAACACAGGTCGACATCGAACAGGAGATGACGACGGTGACGCTGGATGTCATCGCCGATTTGATGCTCGGCGTCGAGATGGACGAGAGCCGTGTCGAGACAGTCCGCGAGAGTCTCGACCCGCTGGGCGCACAGTTCGAGCCTGACCCCATCTCGTTTGCGACCCCCAACTGGGTGCCGATGCCGGGCGACCGCGAGTACCAGCAGGCACTCACCACGCTCGAAGGTGTCGTCGACGATATCGTCGCCGAGCGCCGGGGCGATGAGGGCGACGAGGACGGGCCGATGGATATGCTCTCGATTCTCCTGCGCGCCCAATCGCGCGGTGAGCAATCCGACGAGCAGTTGCGCGACGAGGTGGTGACGATGTTGCT
>CAZFOF010000165.1:0-5396 GCA_964520265.1 uncultured Halobacteriales archaeon
TTTTGGCACCCCGTTGTGCCAAATCTGTTCACGGACGTATAGCCGGGAGTATCAGGACAGTCGCCACTCAGCAATGCGATGGGAACGGCGACAGAAGGGAGTCGTCGCGACGGCGGAGCGACTACACCGACAGAGTAGCCCTAGAACTCCTCGTCGATGATTTCACCGACAGCGAAGTTCGACTTGACCTCCGTGATTTCGACTTTGACTCGCTCGCCGATTTCCGCATCCGGGACGATGATGACGTAGCCCCGCTCGACGCGGGCGATGCCGTCACCTTGCTTGCCGATGTCCTCGATCTCTACGTAGCGAATCTCGCCGGCTTCGACCGGGGGTTGGGGTTCGTCCGGTGAGTCGCTTTCTTCCTGCTCCTCGCTCTGGACTTCGTTTTCTGTATCCGTCGAGATGAGGGCGACACGGTAGGTGTCACCGTCGGCAACAGACCCCGTTTCGAGTTCGCGTTTGGGGACTTCAATAACGTAGCGGTCACCATCTGAGTCGACTTCAGCACTGAACAGACACAGCAATTTATTCGATATTTCCATGGAAGTTAGACCTTCACCGACACCGTTGTTCGCCACCCTCAAAGTAGTTACCGTCGGTTCTGTTTTGACCATCACAGGAGAGACCGTTACAGCGGCGTGCCGTCAGGCCCTTTGGACCCTTCGGAGTCGTGGACGACGATCTCCCCGGGAGCCGTCTCGACGGGTTCGTACTCGTCGCGGACGGCGATTGCCTCCTCCAGTTCGCGAATCGCTCGTTCTTTGAGCGCTTCGGCCAGTTCCTCGGCGTCCGCGCGCGAGATATCCCGCCCCAGTCCCTCACACTCGTGGGCGCGAACCAGTCCCTCGCGGTCGACGGGCTCGCCCATCGGCTGGCTCGTTCCACCGAGGGCGACGCTGAAGGGGTAGGTCTGACAGACCAGTGGCCGGTCTGCATGAGCGGTGCAACCGCCCGCGCCGTCGTCAGCGGGCTCTTCGTAGAACGCGCAGTCGCCACAGTCGTCGGTCTGGAGCGCCCACTCGAAGGTCTCACCCTCCAGCCCATCGTCGCCCTCGGAGAGTCCGTACGGCATGGGACGGGCCACGTCGCGGAAGTCGTCGCCGTCCGCCTGCAGCGTGCGAATCTCGTCGGGAAAGACTGTCGCTGTATGGGGTTCCGTCTCGGCATCGTCGTCGTCACCACAGCCTCCTTCGGCGGTGCAACAGGCACCGCAGTGTGTACACTCGAACCCCAGGGACTCGATTGCGTCCGCGATATCTGGAACCGAGAGAGTGCGTGCCCGGTCGAGTTCCGTTTCGAGTGTGTCCACGACAGAGACTACGCGGGAACGGGCAAAAACGCGTCGGCGTTACAGCGGGTGTGCCCGGGTGCCGTCCCACTCGATGTGTCCCTCGACGGCCAGTTTCTCGACGTGCGCGACGACGGTGGCACGCGCGAGGTCGCGAACCGCGCTGACGTCTTTCTCGTAGACGGCATCGACAATGTCCGCGGGCGTTCTCGCGCCGGCACCGACGGCCTGTTCGACAGCACGCTCGCGGGCGAGACGGTGTCGGAGCAGTCGCAGACAGACGGCTCGTGGCTCGTCGATAACCGGGCCGTGGGCGGGATACAGTCGGTCGGGGTCGCGGACGTAGATGCGCCTGAGCGTGGTGAGGTATGCACGCATGTCGCCGTCGGGTGGGCCGACGACGACCGACCCCTCCGCGACAGCGATGTCACCGGTGATGAGGCCATCGCCAGCGGTGAAAGCGACGTGTTCGTGTGCGTGGCCGGGCGCATCGAGAACACGGACACCACCGGCCGCCGGGATGACCGACGAGGGTGTGAACAGACGGTCGGGACTGCAACCGGTCGCACTACGGAACGCATCGGCGCGGCCAGCCCGTGCCCAGACGGTACAGTCGGAATGGTCAGCGACGGCACTGACGCCGCCAACGTGGTCTGGGTGGTGGTGTGTGACAGCGACGTGTCCAACGTCGACTGCAGCGAGCGCGTCCGTCCAGGCCGCCGGGTCGACGAGCAGTGCGTCGTCCTCGCCGAGGATGTACGCGGCAGTCTCGCCAGTCGTTGCGCGTGTCGAGGCGGGAACGTCGACGCGTCGTGGTGTCACTCTGCGAGCGAGTACACCTGTTTCCGTGCGTCGTGAAAACTGTACCGGGAGATGATGAGTTCCTCTTCTTCGAGACGGTTGAGCGCGTAGCGGACAGTACGGTCGGGCAAGAGCGACTCATCGGCTAGCTGGCTCTGTGACAGCGGTGCGTCTATCTCCAGTACCTTCGCGACCAACTTGGCACTCGGTGGCAACTCACGGAGACGGTCTTCGAACTCATCTGAGGCCAGAGTTTCACTACTTTCTCCTGCTTTCGTACTCATACGTTCGCTTTTTGCACAGGAACTTGTAAATGTTTGCTATAGATGGCGCCAAAGAATATCGAATGTTAATCCACGATAAGACACCTAATACAAAGGTATATGATATGTCTGGGGAGGATACGCCAGCAGTTCGTCGAGAAACGCATCGTCCGCGGCGACACGGTTCCAATAGCGTTTTAGTTCCGGGGAGAACACAGGGAGGTAGCGTGAAAGGACAGGAGTGGTACCAGGCCGACGACGTGGCGGAGGCCTACGAAGACAAGCGCTTCTCTCGCGGGGGGCAGTTGATCGACGAGCGAGAGAAGTCAGCGGTGCTGGACGCTATCGGGCCGGTTGAAGACAAAAAGATACTGGAGATTGCGTGCGGGACGGGGCGGTTCACGGCGCTTTTGGCCGACCGCGGTGCTGATGTCATCGGCCTCGACATCTCGGCGGCGATGCTCCAGCAGGGTCGCGAGAAGGCTCGGGAACTCGGCGTCGCCGATACGCTGGAGTTGATGCGCGGCGACGCCGCACGGTTGCCGTTTCCCGACGACCACTTCGACATCGTCTTTGCGATGCGATTTTTCCATCTCGCGGACACCCCGGGGGAATATCTTGCCGAGATGCGCCGTGTCTCCCGTAACCAGATATTCTTCGATACGTTCAATCGTTTCTCGACGCGGTCGCTGTACAACTGGGCGCTTCCGATGGGGTCGCGACTGTATTCGAGTGAGGAGGTCACGAACCTGCTGACCGACGCAAACCTCGAACTCGCGGCCACAGAACACGACTGGATTCTGCCATACGGCTTCTACCGACAGGTGCCAAACAGCGTCGCCTCGACGTTTCGAACCATCGATAAGTACCTCGGCAAAACCGGGGTCGGCGACGTGTTCGCGTCAGTCTCCTACTGGGACGCCCGCGTGTAGCGGGCCATCCCACGACATTTTTACGGGTCGGGCGCGCTACCGAGAGATATGGATATCTCGGTAGTCGTGCCGACGCTCAACGCTCGCGACGAACTAGCGAGTTCGCTGGACGCGATTGCCGAGTACGTGCCGAATGCTGAGGTCATCGTCGTCAACGGCCCGTCGGCCGACGGGACGACCGGAATGGTACAGGAGCGCGACGACGTAGACGTGCTAGTCGAGATGGCAGACCGGACAATCAACGCCGCGCGCAACGCAGGCATCAACCACGCGAGCGCGGACACAATCGCACTGGTCAATCACACGCTGTCGGTGACGGACTCATGGTACGACGCCGTCGTCGACGGACTGGCTGACCACACGGTCGTGACCGGGCCGACACACACCCAGTTGACCGCCGGCATCGAGACAGAGACCGTCGAGTCCACCGACATCAAAGACCGGACGGTGACGTACTTCAACGGTGGCAACGTCGCGTTCAATACCGAACCACTCGACGAACTCGACGGCTTCGACGAGTATCTGAAAGTCGGCGGGTCGCGCGACCTGGCACACCGCCTCGCCGGCCGCGAGTTCGAGGTGACCTGGGACGACGACATGGCCGTCAGAGAGGAAGTCGGTGCAGACGGTGGGCAACGCAAGTCGGATATCGGCTGGAAGTACCGCTCGCTGGCCTACCGACTGGTGAAAAATTACGGCCTTCGGCCGACCGTCTTCCGCCGTCTCACGACCCACGCAGGGAGTGACGCAGTCGAGAGTCTCCGTGCCGTACTCGGCGGCGACGGACAGCCGTCTGCCTGGCTTGGCTCTGGTCGTGACGTGGTGTCAGGTCTCGTCCGTGGTGTGGCCGACGGCACAATCGCCCGTCGCCTCGACCGCACCGACAGGCGGAATCCGCGCGGGCGGTCAGCCAGCACGAACCGACCGGTCACCGTCTACGAGTGGCGCTGACTCGTCGTCAGGGCGCCAGTGCCTCGATGACGCGCGAGGGATTCTTCGAGAAGACCTTCTTCATCGCATCTTCGGGCACGTCGAGTGTGAGTATCTCCATGATACCGACGTTCGGATGCACCTGGGGCGACCCGCTGCCAAAGAGGACGCGGTCGGGGTGTTCACGCACTGCACGCTCCAGCGGTTCGCGCATGTGCACGAACGAGGTGTCGAGATAGCAGTTGTCGTGGCTGCCGAGTAAATCGATGGCGTCGTGCATCAGGTCGCCATCCAGCGGATAGCCACCGAAATGTGAGACGACGACAGGCAGGTCGTAGGACAAGAGCGTATCGGCGAGTGCTCCCGGCGGGAACTCGTGGCCGGCGTAGGTCAACACCGGCAACTCGACGTCGGCGAGTGCTTCGAGCACCTCGTCGTCGGGGAGTCCATCGAGCGGCGGGTGGAGTTTGAAGCCGGCAAAGCGGTCGTCGTAAGCGTACTGTTCGATGTCGGCAGGTGTGGTGTGGTACTCCTGGCGAGAGGCGGTGATGTTCCGGAGACGCGAACCGGCCCCCTGTCCGGACTCCCGAGCGCCGTTGATGCGAGCAACAGCGACGAACGGACGGCCGACGCTCGTCCGAGCGACGGCGTTGTTGGCCTTCAGATACGACTCAGACCGGGTACCGGGGAACACGAGTGCGCGGACGATACCTGCCTGATGGAGTTCCCGCTCGACCTGTTCGGGGTCACCAGCCACGTCCGCACGACGGCTCTCGTCGGGTTCCATCTCGATATGTGTATCCACTACCCGGAACCCGTGTTCCAATTCGAGCATCGTATTAGTCTTCCGTACATCGGGTCTTAAACCATGCGACGAACGTGGTGTGTGAGGGGGAACCGAGGGTGGGGGGTCGACGGGGTCACTGGCCTAGATAAAGAAAGATTTATATAGAACCGCTAACGACACATTAAGCGAGGAACTCAATCATGTCTCAATCTGGACAGCGACGCATGGGTGGACAGCCCCTTTTCATTCTCAACGAGGATTCCGAGCGCACGAGCGGCGAAGACGCACAGTCGTCGAACATCACAGCAGGCAAGGCCGTCAGTGAGGCCGTACGCACCACACTCGGCCCCCGCGGGATGGACAAGATGCTCGTCTCCGATGGCGATGTCGTC
>CAZFOF010000166.1:0-5366 GCA_964520265.1 uncultured Halobacteriales archaeon
CAAGAAGGACTTCATCACCCAGTGTGACTGGCTGGTCTGGCACCGGCTGACCTGGAACAACGACACCAAGGTCGTCCGGCGGATTCTCGACGGCGAGTACGCCAGTGCCGTCGAAGACCTGGACGACGGCGAAGGCTTCCTGATGACCGACTGGGCAGAAACCGTCCAGCGGGTGCAGTTCTACCGGAAACAGACATTCGATGCCGGAGCCACACCTGGGCTAGACGACTTCGAGCGTCCCGAACTGAAATCGGTCAGTGACAATCTCGTCTCCGAACTCCAGGAGATAAGCGAAGAACAGAAAGCCCGCGACGACCGCATCGCGGAGTTGCGCGATGAACTCGACAAGAAGAACTCGCGCATCGCCGAGTTGGAGGCAGAACTGCAGGATGCTCGGGACATGAGTCGGATGGCAGACCAGTTCGTCGACGCGCTGGTTCGCCACGTCGACGAGCCAAATCCCGGCAAGACCGAACAGGAACGGATGCGCGAACGCCGTCAGCGAACGAACGGCGAGGAGACAGCCGTCTCGGGCACCGAGCCCGCAGTGGCCGCCTCGACAGAATCGTCCGAACAGACAGCCTCGGCGAACGACGACGAGTCGACTGCCGATGAGAGTCCGTTCGGCGACGATGCAGGATTTGCCGACGCGATGGGCGCGTTCGGAGAGATGGACGGCGACAGCGAGGCCGACGACGAAGACGAAAGTGACGACGGTTTCAGTGCAACCGAGGTTCTGGAGCGCCTGAGTGCGGTCGACTCCGGCACGACCAGAGAGAATCGGGCAACGACCGACGGCGGGGCAGCGACCGGCGACGACGCTCCCTCTCCGTCGATCGACGCCAGCGATGTCATCGAGGCCCGTGACGAACTGGACGAAGACGACGACATAGAGGGTATCATCGATGGCGATGCGAGCGCACCACCCGAGTTCCGCAACGGTATCACCGGCGACGGCGGTGCAAGCGAGTACGACATCGTCGACGGTGAGGACGACGACCCGTTCAGTGACGACCAGCCACTGGAGGTGCGAGAACTCAAAGCAGATATCGGTGGGCTGGAGACAAAGGCACGGAAGATGCTGGCGTTCTACCGCGAGTTCGGGCCAGGAACGCCGTTGAACGCCCACTTCGCGGCCGGCGGCGACGGCGACCGAACCCAGGCCTACGCCTACAACCGACAACTCAGGACGCGTGGACTCATCGAACACGTTGGGCGGGGTCGCTACGACTACTGTCTGCGCGACCTCCTCGCCGACGAGTTCGAAGACCACATCGACGCCGCGAGAATCGAGTCGTTCGCCGAGGATATCGAACAGCGGGCACTGGACGGCACGAGCATCGACACAGACGAGTGAGTCGGTCAGTTACAGCGGTGCGAGGAGGTCTTCGAGTGCGGCCTGCGGGTCGTCTGCTTTTGCGACACCACTGGCGAGGAGGACACCCTCCGCGCCGAGTTCGCCGGCGGCGACGACATCTTCACCAGTCGAGATACCCGCACCGCAGTACACGTCGACGCTGGGGTCGACGGCTTCGGCGGCCTCGACGGCATCGCGAACGATGTCGGGGTCGGCTTTGCTCACGGGTGTCCCGGTACCGATTAGTTCCGGTGGCTCGACGGCCACCGCGTCAGGGCCCAGCGCGGCGGCAGCAGCAATCTGTTCGGGATTGTTTGCACAGACGACCGTCTCGAAATCGACGCGGTCGGCCGCGTCGAGGCTGGCGTCGATATCTGCCAGTTTGAGGCGGTTCTCGGAGTGATTCAACAGTGTCCCTGTCGCGCCAGCATCCCGGGTTGCCTCTGCAAGCGTGCTGCCGGTGTGGCTGCCGTGGCCGTTCGGACTCACGTGCTGTGCCCAGGTCTCGACACCGGTCGCGGCGACGCGGTCGATATCTGCGGCCTGGGGAGCGATTGCGACAGTCGCGTCCGAATCGGCCGAGACGGTCACAGCGGCCTCAGCGACGGCAACTGGATCACACGGATACGCTTTCAGATTGACGAGAACGAACATACACACCTGTGGGGGCGGGCGGCCGATATAGATTGTGTGTCGAGGCTGTGTCGAACGGTTAATATATCCTGTTGGGAGTACGTACAGGCGAGACGTGACACCACCGACGGAAGGAGCAACCGTACTCATAGCCGACGACGAGCGTGAGCTGGCCGACCTGTACGGAGCGTATCTGGGGGAGGAATACGACGTGGATGTGGCCTACAGTGGCGAGGAAGCCGTCGATATGCTGTCCGATGACTACGATGTCGCGTTGCTCGACCGACGGATGCCGGTCGTCTCCGGCAACGAGGTGCTGGCCGCCATCGAGGAGAACGCACTCGACATCCGGGTGGCGATGGTGACAGCAGTGAATCCGGACTTCGACATCATCGAACTCGGTATCGACGACTACCTCGTCAAACCGGTGACGCGCCAGGAGGTTCTCGACACCGTCGAACGGCTGTTGACGATTCGCGAGTACAACGACCGTCTCCAGCAACTCTCCTCGAAGCGACTCAAGCGGAACGTTCTGGAGGTCGAAAAGCCGAAGAACGAGTTGAAAAACAGCGCCGATTTCAACGAACTTACGTCGGAAATCGAGCAACTCGAAGCGGAAGTCGAAGATATTGCGGAGAAACTCGACGACAGCGACCTCGACCGGTACGTCTAGTCCTTTCGTTCGACGACGTCACCGAGCGTGTACTCACCCGTCGAAGAGCCGCCGTCCCAGTCACCCTCGTCGGAACCCCCGGTTGCCGAGAGGTTGATGTCCAGTTTACTTTCGAGTTTCTGCTGGACATCGTCACTGGGGAGTGTGTCGCCGTGTTCGAGTTTCTGGATGAGGCTGGCTTTGAGATTGACACTCTTTGCCAGGTCTTCCTGACTCATCCCGGCTTGCTCGCGGGCGTCGCGAATCACATCGTCGTAGTCCTGTGCGAGTTCATCCATGTCGTCGAACATATCGGTTTGACGGCGACTGGACGAAGACGAACTACTCGAAGTCGACGAACTGGAGGAACTGGACGACTCGGAGCTACTCGTCGAGTACTTCGTCGAGGTGCTGGAGGCGCTGTCCTGTGTTTTCACTTCCGTGCCGAAGTCGGTACACTCGTCACAAACATCGAGTTCCGCGCCTTCGATTTTGACGCGGTTCGGGTCGGACGTCTCTTTCCCGCACATCTCACACTGAACCATACTCTCCGGTTGGCCGGCCCGATGGATAAATGATACGCTGAGGCGGTCACGATAGCGCGCGCATCGCGTAGTAAAATCGCTGGAGTGCTGTCAGATGGCCGACGACCGCGAAGACGACCAACAGCCACCCGACAGGCCCGAACGGACCAACTGTCTGTGTGACAAACGCAGCAATTCCGGTGGTGATGCCGACAAGTGCCAGACGGTCGGCTCGGCCGAGCAATCCACCGTACACCCGGTCGAGGTCGACTGCCTGTGCCTGCGTGCCGAGATAGGAGGTCATCAACACACCCGTCACGGCCGCGATGCCGAGTATCCACTCGTCGATGCCACCTGCCAGCCCGACGATGATGACGATGTCCGCATACCGGTCGAGAACGTGGTCGAGGAGGTCACCACCGCGTGACTCGACGGCGAGTTCCCGGGCGAGCGCACCATCGAGCAGGTCGAGCCACCCGTTCAAAAACACCAACACCGCGCCGAGGAGGTACAATAGCGGGTCACGGCTGGCGAGCGTAAAGGAGACACCGGCCCCGGCAGCCAGAACGAATGCCAGGACGCTGATACCGTTGGGTGTCAGCCCGATGCGGGCGGCACCGGCGACGAAGGGTGCCAGCATCCGGTCTGCCAGCGGTCGGAGTCTATCGAGTGTCATAGATAGTCGACGAAGGACACGTCTCCGACACTTGGCTCGCGTTCGCCCGCGAGGACGGCCTCGATGGCACTGGTGACTGCCGTCGGTGTCTTGTCCGTCGTGTCGAGTTCGTAGACAGCGTCCTCGCCGTGGCGGTCGACGGCCTCGGCGAGGATGATGTCCAGTGCCTCGCTCTCTGCGTTTTCGGTGACTGATTCAGGCGCTTCACCGCGCTCTTGGAGGCGTGTCTCGATGGTCTCGGGATGGGCGCGCAACACGATGACGCGGTCGGCATCGAACTGGTGGGCGAGGTGGGACTCGAACAGGATGTCGTCGCGTCCCGAGAGATACGCAGCGACGGCGTCGAGGTCAGCGACCAGCGAATCACGCTCGTCGTCGCGTCCCGTCGTCAACTCCTCCTGTTTGATGACGTCGTTGAGATGGAGTACGTCGAGCGATGTCGAGAGCGTCTGTGTCGCGGTCGTCTTGCCGGTACCCGGCGTGCCGGTGACCGCCACACGCATCACGACAGCACCTCGTTGATTGTCTCGACGGCGCGTTCGGTTCCCTCGCGCGTCCCGCAGGTGATGCGGATACACTCCGGGAGACCGAAGCTCGAACAGTCGCGGACGATGACACCCTCCTGTAGTGTGGCCGCTGCAACGTCTTCGCCGTTTCCGACCTCGGCGAGGACGAAGTTGCCACCGCTCTCCCAGGTTCTGGCGTCGAGATTGTCGTGCATATAGCTGCGCGCCCAGCGTGCGGTCTCGACGGTCTGTTCGACGTGTTCCTCGTCGTCGAGCGCGGCAAGTCCCGCTCGGCAAGCCAGTGAGTTGACCGCAAACGGCGTGTTGACTCGTTCGTAGGCATCGGCCCAGGCGGTGGGGACAAGAGCGTATCCGAGTCGGAGTCCGGCAAGCCCGTACGCCTTCGAGAACGTCCGCAAGATAGCGATATCCTCGCGGTCGTCGAGCAGTCGTCTGGCGTTGGGTGCGTCGGGAAACTCGGCGTAGGCTTCGTCGACGAGGACGAGCGTCCGCTCGTCGGTCTCCTCGGCGACTGTCTCGATGTCGTCGAGAGACATCTCCGAGCCGGTGGGGTTGTGTGGCGTGGTGAGATAGACGAGGCGGTGGCCGTCGTACGCTTCGAGGACGGTTTCGGGCGTCTGTGCGAAATCCTCGGATTTGTGCAACCGGTAGGTGTCGACCGTCGCGTTCCGGTAACGGGCGCTCATCGGGTAGTAAGCGAAGCCGGGTTCCGGGCACAACACTGCGTCGCCGGGTTCGATGAATGCACGAGCGAGATAATCGAGGACGCCGTCGCCACCGGGCGAGAGCCAGACCTGTTCGAGGGCGACGTTCCACTCCTCGGCCAGGCGAGCAGAGAGGTCGGTGTGTTCGGCCTTCGGATAGGTGTGGACAGTCGGTGCCGCGTCCCGAATCCGCTCGACAGCAGCGGGACTCGGGCCGAATGGGTTCTCGTTCGAAGAGAGCTTGACGAGGTCGTCGGGGTCTAACCCGTGTTCGCGGGCGACCTCTTCGACGC
>CAZFOF010000167.1:0-5340 GCA_964520265.1 uncultured Halobacteriales archaeon
GGTTCGGCGTGGTCGTGGCGACGGTCTCCATCTCGACGCAGTCCCGGCAGTCGGGCGTGGTTCGGTCCTGGTGTCTTGATTGAGGAAACAACCCCATGAAGGATGGCAGTCGGTGGTCATTCGTCGGTGGCGTCCTCGACGGGGACGCCCGTGATTTTCCACTTGAGTCGTTGGGTGACAGCCGCTTGGTCAAGTAGCCGCTGCCGGCGTTCCTGGTAGGTCTCTCTATCGCGTATCTTGTCGGGCAGGTTCTCGATTTTGTCCTCGATTTGCGACCGGCGGGCTAGCTGGTCCTCAAGTTCTGCGATACGGTCCTCGCGGGCCTGCAGTCTGTCCTGTAGGTCGTCGTATTCGCGGCCTTTCTCAATCAGCTGGCGGACGTATTCGGATACGCTTACGTCGTATTCGGCGGCCTCGCTTTCAAGCGATTCTTTCGTATCTTCGCGTATTCGTATCGTAAGCGGTTCCATGTGTGGCGTATTCGGACGGTGGGACTTGGGATTCAGTCAGACAAGCGGCAGTCGGTAGCGGACCTATCGGTAGCCGGTACGTGGTCGGGCAGTCTGTATCTCGGGCGTGGGGCAGTCAGATTTTCGCGCAGTCCGTAGGACAGTCGGGCGTCTCGACGCAGTCTTGTCCTGGTCGTCGGCACGGTCGTCCCGACGTCCTGGCAGTCGGGCGTTTCGGGCGTGGTCCGGTCCTGGTGTCTTGGTTGAGGAAACACCTCATGGAGGGCGCGGACCTCATGGTGGTCTGCGGGCCTGACGTCTCGGGGGGAAGGCGGTGTATCGCTGCCCGTGGCTGGTTAGTAGCAACTACTAAGGGTTAGTAGTGCATACTAACGGGCATGGTCAACAGTATCAAAGAGTCGGCGGACGGGCTAGCGCTGCAGGTGACGAAACCGGCGCGGGACGCGGACCTCGTGGTGGAGGACGCAAACGGCGACCCAAAGCAGCTGTCGGGCGTGTATGTGTATGGATTCGACAATCTACTGCTGGTGGTCGGCGCAGACCATGTCTCGGCGTCGGACCGGGCTGAGTTGGTGGCTTCAGCTACGCAGGATACTGAGAGTATTCACCGGGGCGGGACGGCGTCGATAGCGACGGCGGGCAACGGATACCAGGTGCAGCTGCCGGGCTGTCGGGCGGCAGGGTTCTCTGTCGGGGACAGTGCGCCGGTCGTCCCGCAGCAGGGCGTCCTGATTATCCATGACGGGACGCAGCGGCGTCTCGCAGAGGACTTGGCGGCTATCCGCAGGGAACAGGTTAGCAGATAGTGCTAACACGGGCGCGGGTTCGGCGTGATCGTGGCAACGGGCACAGTCTCGACGCAGTCCTGGCAGTCGGGCGACCTCGTGGACGGTGGGGCAGTCAGATTTTCGCGCAGTCCGCAGGGCAGTCGGACCTCTTGACGCAGCCCTGGTCGGCGGGACTGGCTACCGTATCCGCTGGTTAGGACAAGGTACTAACGCACGCAGTCCGTATACGTCGATATGAGTCCCGCCCGGCAGCGCGGCAGTAGTAACGGTAGTAGTTCGGTGGATTACGCGGCAGTCGATTTACCCGATACAGAGGATAAGGCTCGGTCTGAGTGGCATTACACGCAGCGGCGGGCTGAGTTGTTACAACTGATTCGAGAGGCGGGACATCCTGGCGAATTGAACCAGACTGAGTTGGCTGAGAGATACGACGTGTCACAGCAGCAGATTAGCAAGGACCTCAAGCGGATTGGTGAGTCGGTCCGCAAGTCTCTCGATGACGACCGGCGGGCGCTACACGTGGACGCAGTCGTACAGCGGTCAATCCGTGGACTGCTGGATAATGGGGACTTCTACAAGGCGGCGCAGCTGGCGCTTGAGTGGGACGAATGGGTGGATGAGTCAAATCTGCGGACGGGCGACCGGGCCATGTCCTCGGGCGATAGTCTCCCTGGATTCCTGGCCGAGTTCTGACGCAGTCCTGGCAGTCGGTCGTCTCGACGTCGGCGGCAGTCGGGCGTGGTTCGGTCCTGGTGTCCTGGTTGGGAAACACCTCATGGAGGCAGTCTGTATCTCGGGGTGGGGCAGTCGAAATTTTCGCGCACGCCCGCAGCGGTAGTCGGACGTCTCGACGTCGCCGGCCTGGTGGTCTCTGGTGTGGTCTGGTCCTGGTGTCCTGGTTGAGGAAACAACCCCTCATGGACGCAGTCCGGGCAGTCGGGGATGGCGTAGTGCGTGGGGCAGTCGGACGGCGTCGAGGACGGTGTACCTACTATTCGTCTTCTATTTCGCGTATCTCCTAGGGCAGGTCCTCGGTGAGAATGAGGGCAAATCACACGGTGGGTGGGCAGTCGGACGTACTGCAGTCGATGGCCGGAAGTGGTGGGTTCTCTCTGCAGAGTAGCTGAGTGGGGTCCTCTGCTGGCAACGGCGGCAGTCCTGGCGACGTCGGGCAGTCGTGGGGCTGAAATCGGTTGACAGCGGGACTGTTCTGAGAGTTTTTGGACGGGTTCGCGCAGGCGCGTGGGGCAGTCGGGGGCCGGCGTAGCGCAGAGTCTCGCATTTTTGCAGCGGCTACACGCGGGCGCACGGCAGTCGTGGGGGCAGTAGCACAGGTAAGTAGGCTTATCTGTAGGTATACGTTCGGACACATTCGCGGGACGGCGTCGGGATTAGTCCGTGACGGGCGGCAGTCGGTCGGCCTCGGGGACGGTGGGCAGTCCGTCTCGGCGGGTTCGTGGGGTCGTCCTCACATCTCTATCGGTCTGCTGGCGACGGTCGGCGTAGCCGGTGCAGGTCATGGCGGTGGCGCAATAGCCGCGCAAGTCAAGATTCGACAGACGGCGGCGGGGTAGATGCACGACCCCAATACTTAAGCTCATTACGTGGCCATGTGGCGATGTCATGCCATCCCCTTCCCCTGGCAGCGGTAGTGGCAGAGAGTACGCCAATCTGACTGTTTCGACTGAATTTCGGGACAAGTTGAGGGTAGCCAAGGCAGAAGAAGGACTGTCATACGAGGACTACCTGCGGCAGTACGTTCCTGTCGATACTGAGGACTGACTGATGGGTAGTAGCAACAAGGTGGGGGAAGGCACGCCATCCCCTTCCAAAGGCAGCGGCCTGTCACCCACTCTGTATCGGACGCATCCGGCAAGGGATGCATCGAATCGGCGTCAAACCGATTGTCGGGCGTATCCGGCAAGGGGTACATCGAATCGGCGTGATTCTGATTATCGGACGTATCCAGCACTGGATACATCGAATCGGCGTCAAACCGATTATCGGACGTATCCGATTGGTGCGGATACACTGCGTGGATATTCACTGCGGAAACTTCAAACCACCAGTTACACTCCCCCTCTCGGATTCGTCCACCTGATTCAGGTGGGCAATGTCGGCAGGTAGAGGCACTGTCGGGCAGCAGGTCCGGGTCGAGCTGCCGGATGGATTCAACTGTGTCGGGACGGTCCGGCGCGACTACACCGACAGTCATGGTCGGCGGACTCTCCTCGTAGAGGACAGCGTCGGGAAGGAGAGGACGGTTCGCCCGTGGCGTCCTTCTGTCAAGGTTGAGTTCCTCGATAGCGGGTCATACTCGTACTCGGGCGGTGGTTCGCGGTGAGTTCGGGCGCGGGCGACGTCTCGCGTGGTCTGTCGGCGTGTCAAAGAGGTGGCCCCGACTATCCCGCAGTACGCTGGCCGTGGCGCGGGGACTGCCGGGCGGACGAAAAGACGCGCCTATTCAAATACGTCCGTAGCGCGACTGACGGCGTCCCTCTATCGAAGGTGGTTCGTGACGTGTTCGGGAATGGCGCGGTCGAAACGGCGGGCGCGGACTACCAGCTGGCGCGTCGGTTCTTCGGACAGTCCTCATGCTTCAGAATCGCAAGACGGGACGGGATTCTGTGGGTCGAACCGACGTTTGAGGCGTTTAACTTGAGTCCGCAGTATGCAACTGGCAAAACCGCAGGACGTGACGGGGGCGGACTGTCAAACGATGAATCGGGTCCGACTGCCAGGTGTAGCGACGACATGGCGGACTGCCAGGCGGCGGGAAAGGCGGTCGACAGTCGGGCCTATCCCAAGGACAGGGCGCAGGCGGTACTCGACAAGCGGACTGTGTTGGACGGCAGCGACGACAGACACGACTACCGGGTGGAGTTACTGCGTGAGTTGGGCGTCGAGAGGGAGCTGCAGCAGGACAAGTTCAAGATACTACGCAGAGTCCGGGGGACGGGCAGTGAGTATCTACTGCTGCCGTATCGGACGCGATTCAATGATGAGGGGCGGGCGCAGAGTGTCCGTGACGGGTTCGAGACGGCGCTACAGCAGGCTGCAGACAGACACGGTGATGCAGTCATGTTGTCTCTCTCGACGGACGCAAAGCGCCATGACAGCACGAGTGCGGCGCTGGAAAATCTCTATGAGGCAAAGAGTCGGTTCATGTCGTGGTTGGCGACGGACTACCAACTGGGATACCGTCCAGAGAATCTGACTGTCCTAGAGTGGACGCAGTCGGGACTGCCCCACGTTCATGTAGTCTTGTTTGGGGTCTCGTGGGCGCTGCCGCAGTCCCAGCTGGCTGCCAAGTGGGACGACCTCGGGCAAGGGCGGGTCGTCGACATTCGGCAGGTGGTTCGGGACCGGCGGGACAACTGGGTTCTACACAACGATGGCGGGGACAAGGTAACACTGCAGCAGTATCTCGGGAAGGCCATTCGTGAGTTGTGTCGGGTCGCAGAGATGGATACGGGCGACCTCGTGGACTGCGTCGAGTCGGGGGACGTCCATCTGTGGCGGCAGGCTCTCTACTGGGCGACAGAGAGACAGTATTTCTCGTGTAGTCCGTCCCTCAAGGTGACAGAGGACGGCGGACTGCCCCATGTCAAGCGATATGAGTTCGTCGGCGTCTCACAGTATCGGGACATTCCGGCGCACGTTCGGCAGGACGCAGTCCTGGTAGACAGGCCACCGCCGTCTCAGGTGTCGGTGGGGTAGTCTACCCTCGGATAGTCGGGACTGCGTCTCGACGTCGGGGCTGGCGACGTAGAGGTGGGTCCGTCCGGGCGGCGTCAGTAGCAGTCAGTCGTCCTGGCAGTCCGGGGTATCTTAATGAGAAAACAAACCCCATGGAGGAAGCTTGGCAGTCGGGCATGGTGCAGCACGTCGGGCAGTCGGACGTCTCGACGCAGTCCTGGCAGTCGGGTTCTCGTGGACGGCGGGCAGTCGTGGCTGTCCCGATAGCAGGTTAGTAGGTGGTGATAACGTGGGCAGGGGTTCGGCGTGGTCGTGGCGACGGTCTCCATCTCGACGTCGGCGGCAGTCGGGCGTGGTTCGGTCCTGGTGTCTTGATTGAGGAA
>CAZFOF010000168.1:0-5326 GCA_964520265.1 uncultured Halobacteriales archaeon
AAGACCACCGGCAGGAACAGCGGGTGTTGGTCGCTCACGGCGACACCCCCGTTGCGGCGACCAGTTGTGCGGTGCCGATTGCCACCAGCAGGAAGGTGGCGACGTTCACGAGCGACGTTGGCGACCGCGAGCCGACACCGCAGATGCCGTGCCCGGAGGTACAGCCTTTTCCGAGACGTGTCCCGACGCCGACGAGGATGCCGCCGCCGAGCAGTCGCCAGGCCTGGACGTCCGTCGTCCAGAGTCCCTCGCCGAGCGTGAGCGTATAGCCAAGCGCACCGAGGACGATGCCGACGGTGAAGACGACACGCCAGTCACGCGAACCCCGATAGCGGTCGAACCGCGGGAGGTCGGAGACGTAGGACAGCGACGATTCCAGAAACGTCGATGCACCGGCGGTAATGCCGGTGAAGACGTAGATGAGCGCCGTCCCGGCACCGACGAGGAGTCCCCCGGCCAGGTAGGGCACCCAGCCGTTGGGGAACAGTTCGAACGCCATCATTCACTCGCGGCGCAGTTGTTCGGCCCGAGTTCGAGTTCGAACGCCTCGTCGGTCGTCGCGGACTGCTGGCCGAGATTCGTCGCGATGATATCCTCGTAGTTCGACGGGCGCGGCGGCATATCCGACAGCACCTGCTCGACGAACGCCGACTGGTCTGTTCCAAGCAGGTCGATTTCGGCTTCGACCTCCTCCAGTGGTGCAAGATACGCGCCGTCGTCGCGTGGCTCCGAACAGCCGCCGAAGTGGGCGGCTGCGACCAGCGTTTCCCCAGGTAGCGCGAGGAGTCGCTCCTGTAGCGTCTCGTGAAGTTGGGCGGCGGCGTCGGGTGCTCCCTCGTCGCCGTCTTCGAGGTCTGGGCGGGCAACGCTGTCGACGAACAGCGTGTCGCCGGTCAACACGACTTCGCCGTCGACGAGATAGGAGGTCATCCCCGAGGTGTGGCCGGGCGTGTACAGTGCTTCGATGGAGCTTTCGCCGACGGAGATGGTGTCGCCATCGTCGAGTGTCTCGTAGTCGGCGTCGTAGTCGATGCCGCGGTCGACAGCCTCCGCGGGCAGCAGGAGGTCGGCGTCGGTCGCGGCGGCGAGCTGGCGGACGCCGCTTATGTGGTCGGCGTGAACGTGGGTGTCGATGACTGCCGTGATTTCGACGCCCAACTCGGCGGCATCCTCGACGTAGCGGTCGGTGAAAGCCCGCAGCGGGTCGACGACTGCGGCTTCGCCGTCGTCATAGACCATGTAGCCGAGACAGCCAGAGGACGGACGGCGGTACTGGCGGAGTGTCGCCCCCGAGTCGAGGTCGATGTCGGTGTGTTCGTAGACGCGTGCCCAGCCTTCCATCCCGTCGGCGAGATTTTTGGCGTCGTAGCCCTCCTCGTTCAGCAGACTGGCGACGAACTCACTCGAATCGCCCTTTGCACAGACGACCAGCAGGTCGTCGTTGTCGGGCACCTGTTCGAGCAGGTCGTCGGTGACCCCTTCGAGGAATCTGAAGTAGGGGACGTTCGCGTCGGTGACGCCTTCGGCGTCGATTGCCCAGGACTCGTAGTTGGACTGTGCGCGCGTGTCGAGGATGGTCACGTCCTCGCCGGCGTCGAGTTTCGCCTTCAGCGTCTGCGGGTCGAGTGACGCGACCGGTTCGCTCGGTTCGGGGAAGTCCATCTGACTCATGTGTCCCTCAATTCCCGCCGCACCACAATAAATGATTTGATTGAATTGCAGAATTAGAACAATACCATATATGAACAACCCCAATTCTACGGCACGCTAATCAATACGGCCCGAAATGGTTTTGTACTTGTAGCAAAATATTGTACAACAGCTGCAATGTCAGAGACAGAACTCACCGCCGACGAGACGCTCGACGTGAAAGGGGCCTCCTGTCCGATGCCGGTCGTCAAGACGAAACAGGCGACAGACGGGCTCGCGACCGGAGAGGTACTGGAGGTGCTGGCGACCGACAGCGGGAGTGTCAGCGACATCGACGGGTGGGCATCAGGGACACCCGGCGTCGAACTTCTCGACCAGGCCGAGCGCGACCAGGACGGGCAGACGGTCTACGTCCACTACGTCCAGGCAGTCGAGCAATGAGCGCGGACACACCCGACCCGGAGTCGCCGTCACAACCCACGGCCGAGGAGGTTGCCGCCTTGCGCGACCGCGTGGCAGAACTGGAGGAGGCAGTCGCCGCCGAGGACGACGAGACGAAGTCGATGGTCATCGTCGCGACGAAGGGAACCCTCGATATGGCCTATCCGCCGCTTATTCTCGCGTCGACTGCGGCCGCCTTCGGCTGGGACGTGACCGTCTTTCATACGTTCTGGGGACTGGAGATTCTCCACGAAGACCACGCTGAGTCCCTCGGATTGAGCGCCGTTGGCAACCCGAACATGGGCGTGCCAAACGCACTCGCGGCGCTGCCGGGGATGGATCGCGTCACGACGACGATGATGGAACGCCGCATCGCCGACAACGACGTGGCGACCATCGAGGAACTACTCGACACCTGCGAGACGATGGACGTGGAGATGCAGGCCTGCCAGATGACGATGGACTTGCTGGAGTACGACGCCGAGGAGTTCCACGACGGTGTCACGACTGGCGTCGGTGCTGCCACCGCGCTGGAGGCGATGGCCGACGCCGACATCCAGTTACTCGTCTGATTTCTTTCGACAGACGCCGCCGCCGAGTCCCTCCCACTCGATGCGATACCCGAGTTCGGCCAGCGCCGCGCTCGTGTCGTCGATGCCGGCCCTTCCGAGGACTGTCTCGACGTCGTCGAGTGCCATCCCCGCTTCGATGCGCTTGCCCACGCGATCGAGGACGGACGGGCGAACCAGCGTCCGCCCGACACGTTCGTGCGCGGGGAAGGACTTGTCTTCGAGTGCGCGCTCGCTGACGCCGTGTTTCTCGGCTAACTCTGCAAGCGTCACCACGTCTGCGTCCGGTTCGAGTGCCGCCGGTAGCGCTGCGGCCGCCTCCTCGTCCAGTCGTGTCTCGTAGCGCCGGAGCGCGTTGCGTACGTCTTTGACGCGTACTGTTTTGCTGTATGGAATCGCGCGGTGGTCGCGGGCCTCGATGTCCTCGGCGACGCCCAGTGAGTCGTCGACGGCCACCAGCATCGCCACGTCTTCGAGGTCGGCCAGTCGTGAGAGTTTCTTCTCGACGTACTCCGGCGTCCAGAAGCCCATAATCTCGAAGTAGACACGGAACTCGCCGTGGTTCCAGTCGAACGCGAAGTCGGGGATGACGACGTGCTCGCCGGCCGCCAGCGGGTCTGGCTCGCGTACCAGCGTCCAGTCCAGATCGAGTGCGTCGAACCGGGTGGCGAAGTCGGCCTCGACGCCGCTGTCGAACTGTACGTCGGTAACCGGGTCGATGCCGGGGACGGAGACGTCGCCGTCGTCGAGTGTCATCTCGCGTTCGGTGCCGCGGTCGTCGATTGTCGCCTCGACGCGCCACTCGTTGCTCCCTGCGACGGTTCGCAACAGGCGGGCAAAGCGCGTGCCGTAGCGCCGACTGTTGGTAAACAGCGCGTCGGGGCCTGTCACGACAATCTCGCGGTCAGTGTCGCCGACGCGTCGGCGCTCGGTATCGGGGAGGCGGCGAACCTCGTACATGAGACGCAGGCGCTTGACCGCCGAGATGGCGGTTTTCGGGTCACTCGACCGCACGCGCACCTCCGTCGCGTCGAACAGCGCAGTCTGTGCCAGCGAGAGGTTGTACTGTGTCACCAGGTCGGCTGGCTCCCAGCGGCGCTCGATTTCGGTCAGTACCTGTCTCGTCTCGCGGTCGGCGTACAGCGACGCGTCGACGGCGTCGGGGGTGGTCTCCAAGCGGTCGGCCGCTGCCGTCATCGCCTCGGCGCGGTCGTCTTCGGTGACGACGCCGACCGACTCGGCCGCACGGAAGGCGACCTCCCGCGCTCGTTTCGGGTCGAGTGGTGCGTGCGTCTCGAAGGTCGCATCGCGGTCGAGCAGTTTGGCGAACCCCCGAACGAGCTTGAAATCGTCGCTGTCGCGTTCGATGTCTTTCAGGGCGGCCTGTAACTGCTCGTGTGACTCACCGATGTGGCCCTGGTAGCAGCCGACGACGCGTGCTGCGAGTGCTTCGTCGTCGCCGCTGGCGAACTGTGGGTGAAAGCCACCACCAGCACGGGAGACACGAAGCAGGTCTTTGGTCAGCACTGCAGGCGTGTTCGTCGCCGGGAGAGAAAAATCCGAGGGCGGGGCTCAGTTCCGGCGTGTGCCGGTAGCGTTGTCGGGCGGTTGGGCTGGCACCCAGTTGGCGTCGTCGAGGACGAGCGGCGAGACGGCGGCGGCGACGCGGCGGGCGCTCTCCTCGCGGCCGAAAAAGGAGATATGCCCGAGTGAGGCACTGACAGACCGGCTGACTTCGGTCGTCGGCAGTGCGTCGTCGCCGACGATGGCCTCGATTTCTCGTGTCAGTCGCTCACTGACCTCTGATTCGGCCGGCGGCGCGAGTTGCTGGCCCGCCGGCAGGAGGTCGTAGGTGACGGCGTACCCTTCGTCGTAGGACTCGACGGCGAAAAACGGCTGCTGGTTGCGCTCAGCCCGGCGATACTCGTCTTCGACGGTCGCTTTACTCTCGTACAGTGGGACATCAGCGGGGTCGTACCCTGGCACGCCACCTACTACGGACTGTGGCGTCATGTAGTTGTTCGTCAGCCGGTGGGAGGGGAGTGACACGACGAGAAGATTCTTATCTTCCCCGCATTCAGGGAGTGACATGCAACGCCGCGAACTGCTCGGGCTCTTGAGCGTCGGTGTCGCTGGCCTCGCCGGCTGTGGCGGCTCCAGCGACGATGCACCGCCGACTGTCGACAACGACGACACCGAGACTGCGGGGGATGTTCCGAACGATGCGTCGATGCCAGTCTATCCGTTCAACACCGGCTCTGCCGACGAGTTCGAGTTCGAGGAAAGCGACGAGGGAACGGCCATCATCCGTGTGCCCGTCGAGAACACCAGGGATAAACCCTATACGGCACGTCTCTCACTGACCGTTCTCGTCGACGGCGAGCGCCAGACGCTTTCGCGTACGATCCAACTCGACGGGGGCGAGCGCAGGATGGTTTCTGTCGAAGTCGACACCGCCTGGGAGGACTGGCGGCCGAACTTTCAGGATATCTCTTTCTCGCAGGGAACGCCGGTCGACAACTGATACGGACTGCTGTCACTGTTTTCCGGTACGACCGCACGCCTTCGTGCGGTCAGTCCGGTACTGACGTACAGCAGTCCGTATGAGTCTACCGCTTCCGGCGTCGAGCAACGTCTGTTTCGACTGTCTCTGCGGTCACCAACTC
>CAZFOF010000169.1:0-5282 GCA_964520265.1 uncultured Halobacteriales archaeon
CAGGTCCGACGCACCCCATGCGCCGAGGATACCGCTACCCCACGGTCCCGCATATCGGAACACTACTGTCCCGGGATTAAGCCCTTCGATTCGCTGGTCGCTGTGGCCGTGCTACACTCCGGTGAGCTTATACAATGCACCCGAATCCTGCAGTGAGTCGTTGGCATCGAAGGTTGCACGCTCGGCGAAGTAGATGTCGCCGTCGTGGACGGCCGGTGCCGAAGAAACGCGGCCCTCAGGCCGCTCGAATCGCCAGACTTCCTCACCGCGGTTGACATCGATAGCGAAGACGGACGAGTCGTAACTACCGACCAGTGCCGTCTCGTCGGCGATGGTGACGCCACCGATGACCCACCCTTCGCAGTCGAACGACCAGCGGCGCTCACCCGTCGCGGCGTCGAGTCCCAGCAGTCTGTCACCGTGGTTGCCGATGACGACCGTCTGCGTGTCGGGATGCAGTGCTGCCCCGGACATGATTTTGTAACTCGTCTCGTAGACCCACTCGCTGGTCAGCGAGTCCGTATCGACGGCGTAGACGTTGCCGTCCCACGAGCCGAAAATGGCCGTGCCCTCGTGCATACAGATGGGGCCTTTAATCGGGTCGTCAGTCTCGAAGCGCCCGCGGAAACTGTTGTCGTCGAGGTTCCAGACATACAGCGAGCCGTCGTTACAGCCTGCGGCGAAGACGCCGGCGTCGGGGTCGAGGCCCGTGATGGAGTGGGCGTGGTTGGTCATGCGGTTGTCCTCCCAGAGAATCCCGCCGGTGGCCGCATCGAGTGCGACCATACCGCCGCTTGGCGTGATAAACTCGGTCGCACAGTAGACGACACCCTCGTAATACACTGGACTGGAGCCGATGGCATCCGAGACCTGCGTTCGCCAGAGACGCTCGCCGCTGTCTGCATCGAAGGCATAGACTGCGCCGTCGTAGCCGGCAGTGAAGACGTACTCCTCGACGATGGCCGGTGTCGAGTGTGTCCCGCGGCCAGAGGAGACGAGCGACGCTTCCCAGTTTTGCTCGCCGTCGGGTGTATAGGAGTGCACCGTCCCGGTGTCACCGGCCGCGATGATGTCGCCGTCGTAAAACAGCGGCGAGGATTTCGCTGCGGTGTGTGTGCCCGTGTTCAACTCCGGAATTTCCCAGTCCATCTCGACAGCATCCGGGACTGTCCGGTCGGGCCAGTATCCTCGCCGCTCGATATCGTGCATGAAGATGGTGTCTGGTCGCGACGGGAGCGCGCGACTCTCTGCGGTCGGCGAATCCAGTTCGGCGGGAGGTGCAGTCGGCGCAAACCGGGTACAGCCGGCCGCGGCACCGACAGTCACCGCCGTCCCCACCCGCAGGAACTCTCGGCGGGAGCGTCGAATGGTCTGTCTGTCGCCAGACGGAGTGTCGGTTTCGACCCTGTCGTCGTCCTCGACTGTCATTGGTCGTGATTACAGTATCGAGCCGATAACAGTTGTGTCATGCGTTCGTCGCCGTCACACCAGCACGCGCTCTAACTCGACGACAGTGCCGGACTCGGCATCCGCTTTTGCAACGAGTGTTCCGAGACAGACCGCCGCGTTGTCGGGAGTGACACAGCAGACAAAATCGCCAACCACGGGTGTCGCGCCCCCGCGCGGTGCCGGCCTGGTCTCGATGACGCCCGGCCCGTAGACGGGGGCACCCTCGGCGACTTCCCGTGCAGCACTCGGCGCGACGACGATGCGGGGCATCGTCTCCAGCACCCGCTCTGCCGGCGCGACGATGCGCTGGGCTGGCTCGGGGTCATCGTCGTCCGCCCAGAACGCAAGCGCGTCAGCCAAATCCTCCATCGTGACGAGTGTGGTGTCGTCGAAGGTGCCAGTCGCCGTCCGGCGGAGGTCACCCATGTGCGCCCCGGTGCCCAGTGCCAGCCCGATATCGTGACACAGTTTCCGGACGTACGTGCCCGATTCACAGCTGACACGGAGCAGTGCCTGCTGGTCGGTCAGTTCCAGCACGTCGAGGGCGTGTATCTCGCGGACGCGACGCCGTCGCTTGACAGCACTCTTTCGCGGCGGTTTCTGGTACAGCGGGGCTTCGAACTCCGCGAGAATGGATTCGAAGTCACTCGGGGTCGGCCCGTGCAACTCCAGCACCGCAACGTACTCTTTGATGCTGTCGTCGAAGACACGGGCACACCGAGCCGCATCACCCAGGAGAATCGGGAGACAGCCCGTGACTTTGGGGTCGAGCGTGCCCCCGTGTGCGACGCGGTCGAGGCCCGGATGGCCCATCTCGTGGAGACGCTCGTCGACCATATCCCGAACCCAGCCTGCCACCTGGTGGGCAGACGGCCCCGGCGGTTTGTCGAGGTTGACGACGCCAAACGACAGCAGCGACGCCGGTGGTCGGTCAGCGGGTGGGCCTCGGAGCACCATCACTCGAAGTCGTAGTCGACGCCGGTAACTGGTGTCTTGCCCTCGTCGCGGTCGGGGTCGTAGCTCTCGACGGCATTGGTGACGACAGCGAGGACACCCTCTGGATTCCACCGGGCTGTATTCAACACGAGGTCGTAGATAGAGAGGTCGTGAATGTCGATGCCGTAATACTCCTCGTAGCGAAGTGCTTCGCTGTCTGCGCGGGCCTGAGTTTCCTCGCGTGCCGTGGCTTTCGACTTGTCCTCGCGTTCGCTGATTCGCTCTGCACGCACTGACAGTGGGGCGTCGAGCCAGACACGGAGGTCGGCGTAGTCACCAGCCATCCAGCCGGCAAGGCGGGATTCGAGTACCAGGTCGTCGCGTTCGCGGGCGAGCGAGCGCAGGCGACGGTCAAGGTCACGGTCGATCTGGTCGTCGTCCTCTGCGAGTTTGTTCAACTCGAGCGGCGTGAGGTCGCGTTCGGCCGCAATATCTCGGAAGATGTCACCACCGGAGATGTGTTCGTAGTCCAGTTGGTCGGCGAGGTTCGCGGCGAGTGTACTTTTGCCGCTGCCTCCCGGCCCGGAGACGGTAATCAACATACACTACGTGCGTCGGTCGCGCTAAAAGAGGTTGCGAGTCGGCGGCGTCAGGACATCCCGGTCTGGACGTTCAGCGCCTTCCGGAGGATCTGGTTGAACCCCATCGAGCAGATGAAGTACCAGAGCAGCCAGATCTGTATCGGCCCGAGGACTGCCGACCGCCAGGTTGCAACTTCACCGACGAGTGGCAGCACCATCACCGGTTGGCTGGCCGAGATGCCCACATCGAGCACCATCCAGTACAGCCAGAGGAAGACGGGAATCGTCAACAGCATAATCCAGACCATCGGCCTGAACTGCGCTTTGAACATCCCCGTATTCTCCGAGAGGAGTGCCATCTGCTCTTCGCGAATCTCTTCGAGTGCCTCGTCGTCACCGCGCTCTTTGGCGCGCTTGCGCTTTTCCTGGAGTTCTTCGTTGCGTTCCTGGTAGTCCCCCATCACGTTGGAACCCATCAGTTTGTCCTGCAGGATTGTCGTGAAGGCACCAGTCAACATCGCCAGGATCATCACGACGATGTAGAAGGGCAACGAGGTCTCCAGCGGCCCGATGAAGACGTCCATAACACCCGCAATCTCTGCTCGAATGCTGGGCAGTGAGTAGCCAAGGAAGAGACCGACGACGGCCACTGCCGCCATCTTGTCGTATTTCGACCAGCTCATGTCCTCGTCTTCGTCGTCGCTGCTGGGTTTGGCGTCGGTTTCCCCCAGCGCTTCCTTGACCCCGTCCGGGTCATCGAGGACGAAGCCTTCACCGCCGGCGTCGATGAGCAGTCCCTTCTCGATGAGTCTCCCCCACTCCCCACTCGTGATGTCGTCGCTGACATCGCCCCAGGTGACAGTCCCCTTCTCTTCTGCGACAGCGAGGACTGTCGAGAGGGCGTCGGTCATCGACTTGCCCTCCTCGGCGAGTTCGTCTACTTTCTGTGCTGTCCGCGGCATTGTAGGTACCTCAGGCGATGGTCGCTAATCAATCTTTTACTCCTGTGCGTCGATGGCGTCCTGGATATCCGCCCAGACGCCGTCGGGAGCCTGCTCGCCGTCGACAGCGACGAATCCGTCGTGGTCGCCGTAGTGGTCGATAACAGGCAGGGTGTTGTCCTCGAACACGTCGAGGCGGTTCTCGACGGACTCGCGGTTGTCATCGTCGCGCTGGATGAGTTCGCCGCCACACTCGTCACAGACGCCCTCCTCTTCGGGCTGGTCGAACTCGACGTGGAAGTTCGTACTACACTCCGAACAGACACGACGGCCGGTCAGTCGGTCGATGAGTTCATCACGGCCGACATCGAGGGAGAGAATGACATCGAGTTCGGTCATCGCTGCCAGTTCCTCTGCCTGGTCGAGGTTCCGGGGATAGCCGTCGAGAACGAAGCCATCTGCGGATGACAGTGCCTCCTCGACGATAGCGTTGACCACTTCGTCGGGCACGAGGTCACCGGCCTCCATGTACTCACGTGGGGTGTCGTACTCCGTGTCCATATCGGAGATGTCCATGTCCTTGTTGGCACGGAGTGCGTCACCGGTCGTCACGTGTTCGACGCCGTAGGTCTCTGCGATACGGTTGCTCTGTGTTCCTTTACCTGCACCCGGCGGTCCCAGGATGAGTATCTGTGGAGCGCTCATAGAATTGGATTCCGAGGCGGGGGTTAAATGATTATTCAAATGGTTCTCTGCAGTCGTGGTCGTTACTCAGTCAGCGGCAGAACGATACCGAAGACAATCGGCGCAAAGAGCGCGATGAGAATTCCAAGGACGACTGCGTCGAACAACAGCGTCTGTTCCCAGCCGGGGAGTTCGTTATACAGTGTGTGTCCGAGCAGTTCACCGATAGCCCCGACGGCAAAGAGGGTGAAACCGACCAGAAATCCTTGTTTGGCTCGCTTGGCGTGATTTATCGAATTGCTGTGTCCCATACCAGTCGGTACCGCCGAGGAGCGACGTAAACATTCTGAATGCAGAGAGTCAAGCGAATCGAGAAGCAGTGGGTTCGGTTACTCCTGGCCCACCATCCGCTCTTCCTCTTCCCAGTACCGCGAGCGCAGTTCGTATTTCTGGACTTTGCCGGTCGCCGTCTCGGGGAGGTCGTCGACGAAGTCGACGCTTGTTGGTGCCTTGTAGTTAGCGAGGCGCTCTTTGACGAAATCGATGACCTCCTGCTGTGTCAGGTCGGCATCTTCCGTCTCGACGATGACGGCTTTCGGTGTCTCGCCCCACTCGGGACTTGGAACCGGGACAACGGCTGCTTTCAGCACACCCGGATGGTCGTAGAGGACGTCCTCGACTTCGATGCTGG
>CAZFOF010000170.1:0-5226 GCA_964520265.1 uncultured Halobacteriales archaeon
ATGGAAGTGCGCTGGCCGAGATTTGAACTCGGGTTAGGACCGTGGCAGGGTCCTGTGATACCACTACACCACCAGCGCTCACTCCGCTCGCACCGTGCCTCGCAGACCGGTCGTCTGCTCGTCACCAGCGCGTGCTTCGTTGCACTACATTCTACTACCGATGGGAGATAAAAGGGTTCCGAAAACGGAGCAGTCGGGGGATTGGAACGTTCGCCACCGTTAGAGAAAGGAAGACGGGGAACGTACTGGCGAATATGACAGCGAGTGGCTTTCTGACAGTCTCACCGCGAGTCGAGGGGAGCATGGCACCGGAAATCGCGAAGGCAGTCGACGCACTGGAGTCCCATCCAGTCACCTACGAGACGACGCCGATGGGCACACTACTGGAGGCAGAAGACGCGGCGACGCTGTTCGAGGCTGTACAGACGGCACACGAGGCAGTCGACAGCGACCGGGTGGTGACCTCGCTGAAAATCGACGATAAACGAGCGACAGACGCCGGAATGTACGAGAAAGTCGATGCCGTCGAGCAGAATCTGGGCCGAGAGGCAGCAGGTGGGTCGGAGTAACCCCACAGACGAGCGCGTCCGCGAGTTCTTAAGTAAGGCCGGCAGCAAAGCCGGGTATGGAGAGTCTCAACCGGATGGCCACGGAACTCGTCGACGAGGCCATCGACTTCGCTGACGAACTCACTGTGGCCGTCTACGCACTGGACGGTGACTCGGCCGTTATCGACTTCGGTGTCGAGGTACCCGGCGCGCTCGAAGCCGGGCTCTTGCTCGCGGAGATACAGACGGCCGGACTCGCGACAGTCCAGACGCGCATGGACGAGGTCGCAGGCGCGCCGACACCCTACGTCGAACTCTCGACCGACCATCCCGCACTCGGATTGCTCTGTGCCGGAAAAGCCGGCTGGGAACTCAGCGTCGACGACTTCGAGGGACTGGGCAGTGGCCCCGCCCGCGCTATCGTCGCAGAGGAGGACATCTACCAGCGTGTCGGGTACAGCGACGAGGCCGACTTTGCTGTACTCGCAGTCGAATCCGACGAACTCCCCGACGAAGCGGTCGCTTCGGCCGTCGCAGAGCGAACCGGCGTCCCCGACAGCGGTGTGTTCCTGCCGGCCTACGCCACGGCATCGATTACCGGCAGTGTCGTCGCCGCGGCGCGTGTGGCCGAACTCGCTGCCTTCCGTCTGACCGAGTTGGGGTACGACCCACTCGAAATCCTCTCAGTCTCGGGGTCGGCACCGGTCGCCCCCGTCGCAGAAAGCGAACAGGCGGCGATGGCCCGAACCAACGACGCACTCGCCTACGGTGGAGAGGCGTATCTCACCGTCGAAGAGCCGTTCGACCGGTTCGACGAGGTCGTCTCGACGGCGAACGAGTCCCACGGCAAGCCGTTCGCGGAGATTTTCGACGGCGTCGACTGGGAACTCGCAGACCTTCCCGTTGACCTCTTCGCTCCGGCGACGGTGACCATCGACGTTGTCGGCGGCGAGACGCATGTCTTCGGTGAGACACGACCGGACATCCTTGCGGACAGTTTCCACTGAGATGCGATACAAAATCGTGCCAGAGCCACGCCAGTTGGACAGTCTCCTGGCGGCACGAGACGCGTTGCCGCTTGTCCCAAGCAGCGTCGAGGACTGCTGTACGCGCATCCGCGACCGAACCACAGTCCAGTCCCGTGACGCCGCCAGAGAGCTGATTACGTTCATGCAGGCGCTCGGAATGGCCGCCGAGACCGACCGCGGCTTTCACCGCATTCGCGGAGAGGTCACTCCCGAAGACCTCCAGACCCCCTTCACGGAGAACGTCTTCGGCGCGAGAGAGATTCTCGATGCAGTCGTTACGGCCAGCGAGCCACTCGACCCCGAGGATGCATTCGCGGCGATTCGCGACGACATTCCACAGTGGGAGCGCGCCCAGTACGCAAACTGGGAGCAGGAGTGGGTCGACCGTGTCGAGCGGCTTCTGGAGTGGGCAGCAGTCTTCGGTCTCGTGGCAAGTGAAGACGGCGGCTATACCGCAGAGACAGACACCACACTCACAGACCAATGAACGAACGTCCCAAAGCAGTGCTGTTCGACGTGGATAACACCATCTGCGAGTACCGGCGGTCGGGAGCGGAACTGCTCGACATTGCATTCGACCGCGTCGGCGTCGACCACTTTTTCACGAAACGCGAGTACAACGCCCGCTACAGTGAGTTCACCGACGAGAGCGAGAACATGGAAGACCTCCGCGAGCGGTGTTTCGCGACCTTCGCCCGCGAGCGCGGCTACGACCCCGAGGTCGGACGCGAAGTCGCTCGCGTCTACGCGGCAAACCGAGACCACGGCAACGTCCAGTTTCTCGGCGGCGCACGCGAAACACTGGAAACACTCCGCGGCGAGGTGCCGCTAGCGGCGGTCACCAACGGTGCGCCAGCGATGCAGTCGGTCAAACTCGACGCACTCGGCATCGACGACTACTTCGAGACCATCGTCCATGCGGGCTATGACACCCCTGCGAAACCGTCACCGAAGCCGTTCCAGACGGCACTTGCGAGTCTCGATGTCTCGCCCGACAGGGCCGTCCACGTCGGTGACTCACTCGGCACTGATATCGCCGGCGCACACGCGGCGGGTATCGGGTCAGCGTGGCTCCCTGGAGACGATACCCCCGCAAATCCCGACCCACAACCGGATTACGTGTTAGACTCGCTGTTGGAACTCACACGTCTCTGGGAGAGATGAGCCACAGTGAGTTGATTCGTTCAGTCTGCTGCTGTGGGGGTATTTCCAGTCGATTTGGACGGCGTGTTCAGGTAGAGATAGATCAGCAGGAGAATCAAGACAACCTGAGTCGCCTTGTCGACGTAATCGACCACCCCATACTCTGACTTGACCACAAGCCAGATTGGTATCTGAATGGCCGTATATGGAACCCCGACGAGGTAGAGGAGTCGCCGCCGATAGTCGAGGAAGAACAATACGAGCGCACCGGCATAGCCAACGCCTGCGAGTGCAACGGGAATCCGCCCCTCGATGATGCCAGCATACACGTGGAGGACGCCAGTGATGACGACTAACGCAACTGCCAGCCACTGGAGCTGGGTAAGTGACTCTATCCGACTCGTCGAGTTGTTTTGTGCTTTTTCCACAATACTATCTTCGTACGACAGGCAATAAAACCTGTTATTATTCAAGCTCAATTCCCATTCAAATCGCCCATTAACTGCTCTACAAAACACACCGTGCATAATAGCGGCCACTGATTTTAATTGAAAGAAATGTGCTATACACACAACTACAATGCTCGATGGCTGGCGATGCAGTCAACCATATCACCACTTAGCTCACCCTCACGATGTCGCCCGTTGCGGATGGGTGGTCGAACTCCCAAGAGAAGCGTTCGATGGCAGGCTGAAGAGTTACTCCACACCAGTAACATCTCGAACCGTCCCGACACCCTTCGAGGAGCCCTCACGGAAGACAAACCGCTGGCCTTCCTCGACGAGGTAGGGACGGAACTTGAATCGAATCCGGGCGCGTCCGGAGTCACCGGGCAGGAGTTGGCCACCTTCGGGGAAGAACACGCCAGCCTCGCTAATCGTTTCGAGGTGGACGACCGGTTCGTACCCGTCGCCGATGCGCGTCGGGTGGTTCAGCACCATCACCTCGGCCTCGAACTCCCGGACCGGCGTGGGGTCGGTCTCGCGTGGCACCAGCACCATCCCCCGCTCGACGGCCGCCTCGTCGACGCCCTTCAGTGCGATACCGACGATGCGACCTGCCTGTGCCTCGTCGACCCGATGGTAGTGCATCTCGATAGAGCGAACCTCCACCTCCCTGAACTGTCCGTCCTGCATCGGCCCGAGCAGGAGTTCGTCGCCGGCGACGACGCTGCCGGTCTGTATCGTCCCCGAGGCGACGGCTCCGACGCCGGTCACCTTGTACGTCCGGTCGACGTACATCCAGAACCCGTCGTGGTCGGTAGTATCGGCGGTTTTGGGCAGGCGCTCGAACAGTTCGTCGAGTTCGTCGAGTCCCTCGGTCGTGACGGCACTTGTCGTGACGACCGGAACGACCGTCTCGTCGATTTCCTCGATAGCGGCATCGACACCGTGTCGCTCGACGCGCAGCGGCGTCTTGTCCACGTCGCGAAGGACACGCTCGACGTCGCGTTCGACCTCGCGGAGGCGGTCGTCAGTGGTCGGGCCGTCGTCGGCAGCGACGGTCAACAGCCCGTAGTCGAGTTTCTGCCCGACGAGCCCGCGGATAGTCGTCCGCAGCCACGGCTCGTGACCGACGGTGTCGACAAACGAGACCAGTCGGTCTGCCTCCTCGACGACGCGTGCGCGGTCACTCTTGCGATGAGGATTGTCCATCCGTACCGGCCCCGACTCGTCGAAGCCGTAGACACCATAGGAGAGGTCTGCTGAGAGGCCCCGCTCGATTTCGTGGGGCTGCACGTCCAGAAACCCGCGCGTGCCGCCTTCGCCGTCGTCGGCCTGTCCGGTCACCAGTGAGCCGACCAGCGTGGATTTGCCGTGGTCGACGTGACCTGCCGTCCCGACGACAATGTGCTCGTCGTCGTCCATGACGGTACCCTCGGTGACGGTGGCGACGCCGACGAGACCCTGTGCCGACCCGTCGCTGTCGCTGTCGGCGGTACCGTCCTCGTCGACACCCCAGGTCTGTACCTCCTCGATGTGTGCACCGGCCTCCTCAGCGAGCAACGAGAGGATATCCATCGACTCCGAGAAGGCCTCGGGTTCGATACCAGCGATGCCACCGTCGTCGGTGACACCGACCACGTAGGTTGCCTCGCCGTCGCCGGACAGCACGCGGTGTCGCAGTTGCGCTGCCAGACTTTCGCGGCGACCGTCTGCGAGGTGCAGGTCTCTCGTAAGTCGCTCTTTGAACTCGACGCTCCCGCCCTCCTGTTCACCACGCTCGATGGCGCGGTCGAGGACGGCACGGTCGGGGCGCATGAGCCAGCGTTACAGTCCCCCAAACATAAGTTTTCCCCGGGTTTGCGACGGTCTCAGGCCCGGACACTCCGGAACTCTGGTTAGCACTACTGGGAGTCGCCGAGAACGGTGTTTGCGACCACATCTCACAGCAATCGAGCAGGCGTCCGACCAGCGAAACCGCTGGGTGTCGTGACTGTGCGAGTGAGTGCTCAGACAGTGTCGAACGTCTCGATTGCTTCGAGAAAGCCGTCACCGTACGCGGCG
>CAZFOF010000171.1:0-5138 GCA_964520265.1 uncultured Halobacteriales archaeon
GGTCGTCGGTGTTCTTAAAGTCGAACTGGTAGGTCTGGTGGTCGCAGTACTGCGCCGCCAGCTCGGTCTGGACTTCGTCGAGGCCAAGCGCCTCGAACTGGAGCCAGACCAGCGTTCCAGTCGTGTCCTGTGTGAGAACCTGGTCGATTTCGATGCCAATCTCCTCGCCGGGCTCGAGTTCGCCCTCGACGAGATGGTCATCGAGAATCTTTTCGGTGAGTGTCTGTCCCATAGCATCCTAGCCTGGATTATCCGTGGACATAAATCATGTTGTTCGCCCGTCGCAAACAACAACTCCGTCCGGCGTGTCTGTTCCTCTCGTTCTGCCTCTCCAACGTGGCTGTCTCCCTCCCGTTTTCCCCGCTGACCGGCACCGTTTAGGCCGTGCCAGTGAAACGCCGACCATGTTCAAAAGCGGCCACTTCGTCGCCAGTCACCTCGGTGACCTGCGGGACAGTCAGGTACAACCCAACGGTGTCGACCTCACACTCGGTGCCGTCTTCGAGCAGACCGAACCCGGCCGCATCGAGTGTGGGGACAAGACTGTCGGTGAGCGCCGGGAACTCGACCCGGTGACCGACGGTGACACCGAGGAGTACCACCTCGACCCCGGCGGCTACATCGTCAGATACGCCGAGCGCATCGCCATCCCGGAACACCACATCGGATTTCTCTATCCGCGCTCGTCGCTGTTGCGCAACTCCTGTATGCTGGACACTGCCGTCTGGGACGCAGGCTACGAGGGGCGTGGCGAGGGGTTACTCGAAGTGTATCACCCAATCGAAATCGAGACCGGTGCACGCATCGCCCAACTCGTCCTCTCTGACGCCGACCACGAGGACACCTACGAGGGGTCGTATCAGCGCGAAAATCTGTGAATGAACCGACCCCGCCTCGGTAAAGACTGTTCACTTTCCGATCCACAGGCGTTAGGTCTATGTGGATTGACGACAAATTATAAACGCCGCGTTGGGGGGAGAGCAACCCGGACCGTGCCTCTGACAGATTCATCCCGGCGATTTCGCCTCCAACCGGCGTTTCTCCAGCAAGGTAGAGCACCTTGCTTTTTATTTCATGCAGGAGTTACAAGTATTTGACCGCGATATCATCAAACAGTCAGATGATTGCCGAGGTTCAGTTCGGGACAGAGTTGCTCAGGCCGACCCTCCGTGACACCCCGGCCGAGCAAGTATCAATCGAGCAACTCGATGCTCCTGAGTCGGTTCCCCTCCGGATGGCTTGTTGGTTCTCCAAAGGACAGACCGAGGAGCTCGAAACAGCCCTTTCTCAGGATTGGACAGTCGAAGACGCCACCTGCCTTTTCCGGACAGACTGTGGCAACCAGTATCACCTCACGTGCGACGAGATACAGCCGGATCTCCGGGTGTACGAGGCCGTTATCGAGCAACAGGGTGTGTTTCTCACCGGCTACGTCGACGCCAGCACCTGGCAGTTACAGATTCGCTTCCCAGACAAAGCGTCGGTCGCGAAATTCCGGGACACCTGCCAAGACCTCGGCATCGATATCACCATCGAGACTGTCGAGCAGACCGAGCCTGCACCACACGCTGTGCGCTATGACCTCAGCGAACCCCAGCGAGAAATTCTGCTACTCGCAAGTCGCCAGGGGTATTTCGAGGTTCCCCGCGAGTCCTCGCTGTCCGACCTGTCCGAGGATATCGGTGTCTCCAGTCAGGCAGCTTCCGAACGCCTCCGTCGCGGGCTCGACTCGCTGGTCTCCGAGACGATTATCCCGGCTGAGTGAGATGTTCAGCCCGTGATATCCCTCTCGAGAGTCCCCGCAATTCCAACTTCAGCCGTTCCAGCGAACTCGATTCGTCATCGGCCGCTGTTTCAGATATTGAAATTGCTCGCCGTTATTATATAGCAGAGTTGTGTACCGGACAGTAATGAGCCAGGACAACGGGGACGTGTATATCATGAGTCGCGAGGGAGACGAAGAGTGGGTCAGTCCGACGCCGGCACAGACGGCTATCGTCGAGGCCGTCACCGAGGCGACAGACCTCGAGGAGGACGATCTGGCGGATATCGACACTGAAGTCGACATCGACGAACTCGGTGAGACACTCGACGACGACGAGGCCTACACGTTCAGCCTCGAAGGCCACGAGGTGACGGTTACACCGACCGGCGAAATCAGCGTCAGAGAGTGACGCCGTACTACGCTTTTTCGACCAACCGCTGGATGTGTTCTGGCGGCACGGCTCCGCGGGCAGCAGCGCCCTCGTAGGCGAATGTCGGCACGCCGGTGACGCCTGCCCGTTTTGCAGCCTGGAATCTGTCGTGTACTTCCGCCCGGAGTGAGTTGTCCGTGACTGCCGTCTCGACGACTCCGCTGTCGAGTCCCACAGCAGTGGCGATTTTGGCGAGCACGTCCCGGTCACCGATGTCCCGGCCGTCTTCCCACAGTGCCCCAAGCACTGCTTCGTCGAACGCCAGCCACTGGTCGTAGTCGTACGTCTCCTTGACGTGGTAGGAGACGACCTGTGTGTCGAGTGAGTCGACGTCCATCGAGACGTCTATCTCCATCTCCACGTCGTACTGTTCCTGGAGTCGGCGCACGTTGGCCTTGGCCTGTTCGTAGTACTCCTCGTCTTTGCCGTCGTCGACGGAGTGGTCGATGCTGCCGTCGGGATTGCGTTTGCCCGCACGGAGGTCGAACGGATGCCAGTCGATACGGAGGGGCTGGTCGCGTTTGTCCTGGTACCGGCGGAGTGACTCGCGGCCGAGATAACAGAACGGACAGACGTAGTCCGAATACACCGTGAGAGCCTCGCCACTTGCGGTCTCGCTCATATCTCATATACGGTCGGCACCGTGTTAAGCGTACGCTGTGTGTGCGCTGCAGTTGTCCCACGGCAGATTGATGACTCCCGACCACCATGTGAGCGTGTGACAACTCTCGTCCCTGGCTTTCGGTCGCTGACGACGGAACGCCACGACCACCATCCCCCAGTCGAGGGCACCATCCCATCCTGGCTCTCCGGGACGCTCGTCCGCAACGGGCCGGGTCGCTTCGAGGCCGGCGACAGTCGCGTCAACCACTGGTTCGACGGACTGGCGATGCTCCGCCGGTACGAACTGTCGGATGGCACCTTGCGGTACTCGAATCGCTTCCTGCGGACTGACGCCTACGCCGATGCCATGGACGGCCGTCTCACCGGCCAGTTCGGCACGGACACGCGGGGGTGGCGACGCCTCCTCCGGACGCTCACCTCCCTTGGGCTCCCCGACCCGACCGACAACGCCAACGTCCACGTCGCCCGCATCGACGACTCCTACGTCGCCCTCACCGAAGCGCCGCGCCGGGTCGCCTTCGACCCGGTGACACTCGAAACCCGCGGCGAGTTCACCTTCGACGACGACATCTCCGAACACATCACCGCGGCGCATCTCGTCGACGACCCACACCGCGAGGAACTGGTCGGATTCGCGACGGCGTTCGGTCGAACGCCGAAATACCACCTCTACCGTCTTCCCGATGGGAGTCGACGGCGAGAGGTCATCGCCTCGCTGGACGCCAACGGCCCGGCCTACGTCCACGACTGCAGCGTCACCGAAGACCACGTCATCATCGTCGAGTCGCCGCTGGTTCTCTCCGTTCTTCAGGCGCTCAATCCGTTCTCGGAGGGTGCCATCGATATGCTCCAGTGGCAACCCGACCGCGGGACGCGCCTGCTCGTCGTCGACCGCGAGACCGGTGCTCTCGTCGCCGACCCGACGGTCGACCCCGCCTTTACGTTCCATCACGTCAACGCGTACTGCGACGGCGAGACGGTCGTCCTCGACCTCATCGAGTTCCCCGACGGCGACATCGTCGACTCGATGTCGCTGGATGCACTCGATGGCGAGGGGTTCCCGGAGGTTCCCGACGCTCACCTCGTCCGGTATCGTATCGACTGTCATAGCAATACAGCCACGCGCTCGCGTCTCTCGCCCGGAGGCATGGAGATGCCGCGTGTCCCCCGAGCGGTCGTCGGCCGCCGTCATCGCTATGCGTACGGGCAGGCGACCGACCGCGCGAACGCGAACGGTCTCGTCAAAGTAGACTGCGAGACCGGCACCTCTCGCGAGTGGTGGGAGCCGTCGGTCTACGTCGAGGAACCGATACCGCTCCAGCGTCCCGACGGGGACAGCGAGGACGACGGAGTGGTGCTGGCGACGGCACTGGACGCCGACCGAGAGCGGACGCTGTTTCTGGTCTTCGACGCAGCGACGCTGTCGGTACAGGCGCGGGCAGTGCTTCCACATCCGGAGCCGTTTGGTTTTCACGGACGCTTCTTTCCGGACGTTCGTTCATAACCAGTGGCTGGTCGTCGATACTTCGCAAAAAGGTAATGACACGGCGACAGGCTGTTGGACGAGGGTAGCAGGCTGGGAAGTGTGTGGACGAGTGACGGCTTACTCTGTGTGCTCACCCCGTAGTACTGGCTCGTACATCGGCGAACGGTCACGACTGTACTCGGTACTCGGTTGGACGAGTGTTGTTGTTTTCCCTGTCTCCTCCATACATCTTCAATGTCTCCGAACCATCTTAAGTCTATTGGCTATTTGCCCACCAAAACAACATAGAACCTCAGACAAGTAGTGGCAATTGTTGCATTAGTGGACGAAATAACACTTATACAGCCTTAAACCATCCGATAGTTCGAATCTGAACAACTCGCAATTCTCTCAGAGATTGCCGTCGGCTGCCATCTCACGCAGGTCGTCGACGCGGTTGCGTATCTCTGTCATCGCGTCCGACTCGTGTTTGTCGTCGACGTGGCTGTACATCAGGCTCATCCGGTGGTTCTGCCGGAGGTGGTCGTCGTTTCTGTCGAGAAAGTCCCAGTAGAGTGCGTTGAACGGACAGGCACCGTCGCCGGTGTCTTTGGTCTTGTAGTACGCACAGTCCTGGCAGTAGTCGGACATCCGGTCGACGTAGTTCGCAGAGGAGACGTACGGTTTCGTCGCGAAGACGCCCTGTGCGTACTGGCCCATCTCGACGACGTTCGGTGTCGTCACCCAGTGGTAGGCGTCGACATAGGTGGCGTGGAACCACTCGTTGAGCTGTGACGGTTCGACGCCCCACAGCGTCGCGAAGTTCGCGAGCACCATCAGCCGCTGGATGTGGT
>CAZFOF010000172.1:0-4995 GCA_964520265.1 uncultured Halobacteriales archaeon
CCATCGCAGCAAACTCCTCTGCCGAGACTGGAGACTCTCGAATCTCAACACCCACGGCACCACCTCCAAAAGAATCGCGTGTTGTCCATCTTACGCACATAAAGGTATGTTCGACTCTTTAGCGTTACGACAACCGCTGGCAAACTTCTGGCCGGTAGCAACGCGACACCCGCCTGGGTAAGTCGAGCCTAGCTGTGGACTGGGCGCGTGTCCAGCCAGCGGTTTTATATCGCCGCGGGGGAACAACCGACCATGGAAGTCCCACACCTCGTCAGGGAGAATCTTGGCGGCGAGGAGATCGAGGCGAGTGTCAGCCTCGGCGACGAGGACGCCGTCTGTGTGACGCCTTCGCAGGCTCTGGTCTACCGGGGAGAGGGGTTGCTCAGCGACGAGTCCGTCGAGGCGTACGCGCTCGACGTCGAACGCTTCGACCTCTCGCATGGCCGCAGAAAGACGAAGTTCATCTTCGAGTACGTCGACGGTACGGAGACGTTTACCGTCCCTGCCAGTCGTGCCGACTCGTTGCTCACAATCCTGTTGCAGTCGATTCTCCGCGTCGACGGCGTCATCGGCAACACCGAGTCAGTCGCTGGCGTCTACCAGTTCAGCGAACTCACGCTCGTCGTCGCCGAATCGCGCCTCGTCAAGCACATCGGGTCGACCGTCTGGGACGACGACTTCGAGGTGTATCACTACGACGACGTGAGCGGCCTCGAGTTCGAGGAGGGGAGTGTCGCCACACAGGTCGTCATCACCGTCGATGGCCGCCCACAGCGCATCAAAGCGCCAAACGACCAGGCACCACAGGTCGAGCAGACACTCGTCCAGACGCTGTCGACGTACTACGATGTTTCCTCACTGGAGGAACTCACCCGCGCACTCGCCGACAACGACCCCACCGAGACGGACACCGGTGAGTCGACATCTGTCTCGGATGATATCGGACTCGACAAGAATATCTCTCCGCTCGTCGGCGACGACGAACCTGCCGGCGAGACAGACCGCACCTTCCCCCGGGAGGACTCGCCTGGGACGACACCGCAGTCAGACACGATGGACGCAAACGCGAGTACAGACACGACAGAGACTCCATCGCCAACGCCCTCCTCGGCCGAACCGACCCACAGCGAGACGCAGACGGCACCGTCCTCGACGGAGCAGGTCGACCCCGAGGACATCGAGGCAATCCGCGAGCAGTTGACGGCGCTGACGAAAGTCGTCAAGCGACAGAACGAACTGCTCGAACAGCACGACGACCGCATCGTGGAACACGACCAGCGCATCGAACAACTCATCGAAGAACTCCGCCGCGGTCGCTGACCCTGTGGTGCTGTTTTCGGCTTTTTGCGTTACTCGCGGCCGGTGACCTTTCTGATACACGACGAACCGAACGGGCCGTGTTCGCCGGCGTCGAACTGGATGAAATGGCCAGTCGAGATGCTCGCGCCACACCGACGGCAGGTAAACTCGCCCTCGCGCTGGATAACCTCCTGCTGGAATCTGACGAAGGTTCCCCGCTGTGGTCGCACGAGACCGTCTTCGCGCTCGATTATTCCGCGCATCTCCGCGGTGTCGAGAATCTCGCGGGTGCGGTGTGGGTCGGTCGTGATGGTCTCGATGCGACTGATGACCTCGCTGAGGTCGAGTTCCTCGTCTTCGAGGTGTTCGAGCAGTTCGACACCGAGTTCGACCGTCTCGTCCACACCGAGTGTTTGGTGACGACCACAAAATGTTTGCCCTCACCCGCCCGTGCTGTGAGTAGAGATGGAACCGGCGACGCGTCGACAACTGTTGGGGATGGTCTGTCTCGGTGGACTCGCTGCCGGTGCCGCGGCGGTGTTCTCACCGGCTGACGTCGTCAGCCAACTGGAACATCTGGCGACTCACCCTCTCCAGTTCGTCGTTGCACTGGCTGTCGTCTACCTGCTGCGTCCGTTCCTGCTGTGGCCGGTCAGTTCCGTCGCTATCGTGCTCGGGTACGTCTATGGCCCGTTGCTCGCGTTCCCGCTTGCGCTCGCTGGTGCTGCACTCACTGCACTGCCACCGTTTTCGGTCGCCCGATATGCGAGCACAGAACTGGGACTGTTCGGCTCGATTGGCGAGACTGGCCGCCAGTTCGCCGACTCGGTCGGTGAGACCCGGGGTGTTCTCGCCGCGCGACTCTCACCCGTCCCGGGCGACCCGGTTTCGTACGCCGCTGGGCTCTCGGAGGTTTCTATCGGTGCCTTCCTGTTCGGGACTGTCGTCGGTGAGATTCCCTGGGCAATCGTGACGATACTGGCCGGCGATTCGATGCGCACGCTGTCGGTCACTGGCTTCTCGTTTAGTCCGGCCGCGCTTCTCGCGACCGGGAGTCTGGGTGTCGTCGTCCTCGCTGGCCCGCTGTATAAACACTTCAGAGGCGACCCCGTTACCGAGTGAATCTTTTTACCGTGTGAGGGTAACGCATAGGCATGGCGGTTCCAGATAGTACAGCGAGCACGCTCGATACCTACGAAGGGATTTTCGAATCGGACGAACCTAGCGACGAGAAGAGCCGCGAGCAACTCCGTCGGGAGCGCGATGAATGGAAACACGCCTTCAATCAACTCATCGAGAAGTTCCCGGAACCGATGTTCGCGGTGGATGATGACCGACAACTCAGATATTTCAACGAATCAGCAGAGGAATCCTACGGCTACTCTCGGGAGACGGCAATCGGTACTCAGGGATACGAGGTTTTCGAGACGGAAGGCGAATCCGAGATACTTGCGGAGACGGTGGCACGAACCGGTGAAACCGCCTGGGAGAAGGAGTTTCGCTCGGTACCCACGGACGACGGCACGCTCTGGAACCGCTCGATGGCCGTCCCTATCGAGTCACTCGACGGCGACGTCGTCGGTGCCGTCGAACTGACACCCATCGTGACCGACATCGTCGAGGCCAGAAACGCGATGTTCGAGGCCCAACAGCAGGTTACGGAGGAGGTACAGGAAAACGTCGAAACCCTCCAGAATAACGCCGAGCAGGTCGCCGATTCCTCCCGTCAGAGCGCGACTATTGCGACCGAACAGTACGAGGGGGCCCACGAAATCCAACAGGAGATGTCCAACCTGAGCGCCAGCATCCAAGAGGTCGCAGCCACTGCTACACAGGTTTCGGATACCAGCGAACGTGCCCGAGAGTTCGCTGTCGAAAGCCAGCAGGAAGCCGAAGATGCTATCGAACGGATGGAGTCAGTCACCGATTCCTCCCGTGAGATGGTCGACGACGTTACTCACCTCCGCGACCAGCTCGACGAGATCGACGACATCGTCGACGTGATTAACGACATCGCCGAACAGACGAATATGCTGGCGCTCAACGCTTCTATCGAGGCTGCGCGTGCCGGCGAAGCCGGCGAGGGATTCGCCGTCGTGGCCGACGAAATCAAAGCACTCGCCACCCAGTCTCAGGAGAACGCCCACGAAATCGAACGCTCTGTCGAGCAAATCAACACCACCGCAACCGAGACAATCCAGAGCATCAACGACACGAACGACGAACTCATCGACGCCACACAGCGTACCGAACAGGTCATCGAAAATCTCGACGACATCACGGAAGCCGTCAAACAGACTGCAACCGGCATCGAGGAAGTCTCTGCTGTCACCGACGACCAGGCCGCGCGAACAGAGCAGATGGCAAGTCTCATCGACGAACTCGCCGACGACGCCGACTACCTCTCCGGCGAAATCGAGACCATCGACGAGTTCAATCAGGCACAACTCGACCGTATCAACGATATCGAGGGGAGCATCGAGGATCTGGTGGACACGCTCGATGGACTCGAATTTTGAGAGTCGTCGGGTGTCTGTGGCTCGGTTTCAGTAGAACGTATCGGCACAATCGAAGATGACGCCGTGCTGTGGGCAGACGTACTTGCAGTGGCGGTGGTACATCGGCGCCTCACACCGCGGGCACGGACGACCACCCTCGCTCATACAGTCTCTGTCGGCCCGCGTTCACTTCGGTGTTCCGCCCAGACGACGACCAGTCCGTAGGCGACTCCCGCGAGAATCCCTCCGAGATGCCCGAGCGGTGCTGTTCCGGTCGCGAAGACGATACCGGCGACGAAGTCGTTTGCGACCACCATTGCCACGATGAGACATCCCGACCCAGTGAACACGCCGTCGACGGCCGTCACCGCCGAAGGATTCCAGAGTGCCTGCCCGAGCATACGGACGACGTACAACGCTACGAGCCCCAGTGCTGCCCCGCTCGCACCGAGTGTCCCTAGACCGGGTGCCCCACCGAGATACGCCACTAGCTGTGCGGCTGTGCTCGCATAGCCCGCCAGCACGTAGAAGGCGAAGACGGTGCTGTCGGCCAGCCACGACTCCACCAGCGACCCATAGAGGACGATGACGACGAGCGTCGTCAGCAGGTGTGTCACGTTACGGTGCGCGAACGGTGCCATCACCCACCCCGGCGTGGGGTCGAGATTCGCCAGGAAGATGTACCGCCAGCCGGGGATACCGTAGGCTGCCAGAACGAGAAATTCGAATCCAAAAACCGCGAACAGCAGCGCGACGACTCCGAGTGTCACACGCTTGGTTGCCAGCCACCGCACGCCGTCGCGAATCGGTGCAGCGTCGGTGGCTGTCATCCCCTGTTTAGCACTCCGACCAGCCACAAGACTCGCAGGTCTTGCAGCCTTCAGAGTAGTACAGCGACAGCGACCCACAGTCTGGGCACTCCGGATTCTCGCCGGCTTCGATGAGTGCCTGCTGGTCGCCCTGGTCGGCAGTCGACGGGTTCTCCGTTACCGTGCCGCCGTCTGTCTTCGACCCACCAGTGCTGAGTTCGGCCTGTTCGTCGTCTTCGTCGACTTCGTCGGCCGTCTCTTCGAGCGTCTGCTGTTGCGGGTAGGCACGCTCGACGTCGCCGTCGAGATAGCGCCGCATCGCGGTGCCGATTGCATCCGGGATGGACTGAATCTGTTCGCCCTTGTCCCAGGCGACTTTCGGCGACCGG
>CAZFOF010000173.1:0-4971 GCA_964520265.1 uncultured Halobacteriales archaeon
TCTCGTCTTCCTCGAAGAGGAAGAACTCGGGTTCGGGTGCGGCGTTGACCGTGTAGCCGAGGTCGTTCGCGCGGTCGATTGCATTTTTCAGCACGAGCCGCGGGTCGCCCGTGAACGGTTCGCCCGTGGTCGTATCGTGGACGTCACAGATGAGCCGTGCGCTACGGTGGTTCTCGGCGCTGCGCCACGGGAGCACTGCGAACGTCTCCGGGTCGGGTTTGAGCCGCATGTCCGATTCCTGGATGCGAACGAATCCGTCGATGGACGAGCCATCGAAGTAGATGCCTTCCGTAAACGCCTTTTCGGCCTGTTCGGCCGGGATTGAGACGTTTTTCACCGTCCCCAGAATGTCCGTAAACTGGAGTCGGAGGAAGTCAACGTTCTGTTCCTCGATTACCTCGAGGACTTCCTCAGCTTCCGAAGAGAGATTTTCGCTTGTCATCTTTCGACACCTGTGAGGCTGTCCCGCCAACACTAAAACCCTTCCATTCTGTTCAATTCTGGCGCTCTACGGTTAGAAATGGATATTCGTAAAATTATAATGTGGGGGCTACGTTGTTGGAATTGATGACGTACGAAAATCTCGACCGAAAGCTAGTGAATTCACTCCTCGGGGACGGTCGTGCGAGCCTCCGGAGTCTCGCAGAAGAACTGGACGTTTCCGTGACGACGGTCTCGAATCACCTCTCAGATCTGGAAGAAGGCGGCATTATCGAGGGGTACACACCGAAGGTCAACTACGACAAACTCGGCTACGACGTGACGGCGATTCTGCAACTGAAAGTCGATGGCCCCTCCCTAGAGGACGTGACAGAAGACCTCCGCGAGCACCGCCAGATGGTCACGGTGTACGAAGTCACCGGTGACCACGACATCATCGCTGTCGGGAAGTTCACCGACACCGACGACATGAACGACGAAATCAAGACGCTGCTGAACGACCCAGATATCAAAGAGTCCAACACCAGCGTCGTCCTCAACGCTGCAAAAGAACACGAGCAGTTCACGCTCGAACTCGAATAACGACGCCAATCGCCGCTTGTCTGCTATCTGTCTGACACACGTATTTGACGGTACAGCCGCGACCACAGCGTATGCCACCCGAGGGGACGTCGCGTGCCGGGCCAGCGACAGGCCAAAGCCAGTTGCGCGACGCCGGGGAGGCGCTGTCCCTGTTTGCTCCCCCACTTGTTGCGGGACTGACTGCCGACGATAGCCACACGCGACACACCGCCGGCTACGCCCTGTTCGTGCTTGCGAGCGGTGCGGAGACTCCAGTCGAACCGCTGGCTGCCCGGGTCGTGGCACGGCTCTCGGACACGGACGAGCCAGAACCACTGTTCCGGACGCTCGCATCCTTTCGGACGCTCGACGACGACGCGGTGCGAGCGGCGCTTGTCGCTGCGCTGTCCCGTGACCGTGTTCGGGAGTGCTATCGCCGCATTCGTGCGGTCGAGCCGTGGGAACCGCCAGCGTCGCTGTCTGCTGGGGCCGGCGACCCAGCGGAATTTCTCACCGAGTTCCGGCGGGTCGTCCGTCTGGACGAGACTGCAGATGTCGATTCCTCCCGACGTTCCGACGACCCGACTCCTGTCAAGATTCGCGAGCGTGACGACGCCAGGAACGACGACAGCGACGATTCAGACACCCAGACACGCGACGGCAACCCAGCCCCACGACAGGGTCGTGACAGCGCCATACAGACGAAACGCGACCGCATCGAACGCATCGCCGACTCGGAGACGTTCAAGACAATCGCACACCGGAGCGGCTTCGAGGAACTCGACGTGGTCGCACCGGCGACGCAACGCCGCTACGGGGACGTCATCCGCGCGCGGGCCCGTGCAGAGGAGACAGAACGCGGCGTCGCCATTCGCCTGTTGGACGACCCTGGCGGTGTCGAAGACGCGATCACTGACCGACTCCGGTCGTGGGCGCGGCTGGTCGACCCCACCGGTACCGTCACCGTCGTCGACTGGGGCAGGACACCGCGTCCGTGGGTTGCCACCGAGTACGTCGAACAGACGCTGGCCAGCCGCGACTGCCCCGACCCCGCGGTTGCACTGGCACAGGCCCGGGTGCTGACGGGCGCACTCGTGCAACTCCACCAGCAGGATATTGTCCACGGCGCTATCGACCCACACAACGTCGTCTACGCCGCCGACACCTTCGACACACCGCGACCGATGTTCGACAACGTGGGTCTCATCGACGTCTACCGCCAGCACTTCGACCCCTCCGAGTACCTCGACCCGCGCTACGCCGCTCCGGAGTACTTCGACGACCAGTACGGCCGTCTCGGCCACGTGACCGACATCTACCAGCTCGGGATGGTCGTCTACCAGCTCTGTACCGGCTGTCACCCCTTCGACGGCAGCTACAGCGAGGTTCGGTCGAGTATCCTCGACGACCGTCCACCGGCAGCCACCGACTGCAGACGCGAGCTTCCCGGCGCACTCGATGACGTCCTCGCCAAGGCGACGGCCACACAGAAGCTCACACGCTACGAGACGGCACAGGCGTTGCACAAGGACATCTCTCGTGTCTGTGCCTCCTTCTGTGAGTGAACCCGGAACCTGTCACGCTCGGCGGTGGGCGCGTCGGCCGTACGTCTGACGCATCTTATTGAGCGCCGAGATGCAACGGTGGGATATGAGTGCGGACGGAGAAGCGCCCGACGAGCAGCCGTCCGAGACACTTCTGGAGTCGTTGCTGTCGACACTCGACGCCGAGGCTGTCGACGAGCCTTGGATGCCCCACTCTGACGGTGACCGGCGGAATGTTGCGACCCCACTCAGGGGGTTGCGGGCGCTTGCGGCGGCCAAACGAAACGATGCGACCGGCGAGCCACAGAGCGCACACGCCTCGGAACCGGTCGTCTCCGATACCGACTGTCCAGTCGGCGCGGCCATCGAACAGGCACGTCCGTTCGACAGACTGGCCCATCTCGGGCCGGCGCTCGACCGGCGATTGGGGACGCTTCGACGTGCACGAGCGGTCGTCGACGGCGAGACACGCCGCGTCGACGTTCGTGTCCACGCCCGTCCCGACAGCGTGACCGACGACGACCGCTTCGACAGCGCGCTGGCTGCACAACTCGACCGCTGGGAGCGTGTCGGTGACATCGATGGCGTCGTGCCCGTCGTCGCCTCGGGTGCCGACCAGCAACCCTGGGTCGCCACAGCGAGTGTCGCATCGACGGTGCGAGACCGCAACGACCCGCTGGAACGCTCGCTGTGGCACGCCTGCCGACTCACCGCCGCTCTCGCGCGACTGCACGACAACAGCGTCGTCCACGCCGGTATCGACCCGAACAATGTCGTCTATCCGATTACAGTCGAAAACGAGCCACCCGCACCCGCGTTCCACAACGTCGGACTGCTGGACGTCTATCGCCGCCACACCGACCCCGCCCGCGTCCTCGACCCACGCTATGCCGCACCGGAGTATTTCGATTCGTCTCACGGTATCGTCGACCGGACGACTGACGTCTACCAACTCGGCACACTGCTCGTGACGCTGCTGACCGGTGACGCCCCTGTCGAAGGGTCGCCAGAAACCGTCCGCGAGCGCGTGCTGGATGGCGACCTCCAACTGGTCGCCGCACGCGACCGGCGACTCCCCGACGAACTCGATGACATTCTCCGACAGGCAACCGCGACTGACCCCTTCGACCGCTACGACACCGCCGCCGAGTTTCACCGCGACCTGACGGCGCTGTGTGAGCGTCTTCTCGCGTGAGTTGTGCTGCGATGAGATGACCCGGCTTCCGATTTCGAACGGCTTTTGACTGACCAGTCAGTCAGTTAGTGTAGTCCCCTCCATGACCGCCGACGACGAGATACTCGAAGCTACCTGGCGAGCGCTGTGTACTCACGGCTATGCGGAGTTGACGATGCAGGATATCGCCGACGAGACGACAAAGAGCAAGGCAGCCCTCCACTACCACTACGACAGCAAACACGACCTGCTGGCTGCCTTTCTTGACCATGTCGCCACCCGCTTTCAGGCCCGAGTCACCGACGGCGCGGCGGCCGCAGACGGCGACGGCGCAGACCGTCTCTGTGCTGCAATCGACGCGGCCCTTTCCCCGCCCGAGACCGGTGACATCGAGGATATGCAGACGGCACTGCTGGAACTGAAAGCACAGGCTCCTCACAATTCGGCGTTTCGCGAGCGCATCCGTGAAGCCGACGAGCAGTTCTGTGACTTTCTCGCCGATATCATCGCCGAGGGTATCGACGACGGCAGTATCCGACCCGATGTCGACCCGGAGGAAACGGCACATTTCATCGTGACCATGTTCGCGGGCGCGCAGTTGCGACAGGTTTCTGTCGGAGAAGACCGCCAGACTATCCGCGAGCACATCGAGCGCCACCTCCACGAGCACGTCTACCGGGAGCGGTCGAACGGATGAGTCTTCGTGACTCTCTCCGGCGACTCAACCCTGGGAATCTCTTCAAAGGCCAGGACGAAATCGACCTGACCAGTGGCTCTATCGGCTGGCCGCTGTTCTATCTCTCCCTGCCAATTGTGGTGACGAATCTACTGCAGACTGCGTACAACCTCGCCGACACCTTCTGGCTCGGGCAGTACAGCAAGGAGGCGCTTGCGGCGATTACCTTCGCGTTCCCGATGGTCTTTTTGCTCATCTCGCTTGGGATGGGGCTGACCGTCGCCGGGAGCGTTCTCGTCGCCCAGCACGTCGGTGCCGACGAGGAGGAGGAAGCCACCTACGCCGCCTCACAGACGATGACGTTTGCCGTCATCCTGTCGTTCGTGCTGGGGTCGGTCGGCTTTTTCTTCGTCGAGGAGGCGCTGGTGTTACTCGGCGTGAGCGACGCCGTTCTCCCGGGAGCGACGGCGTACATGGAAGTCGTTTCGCTTGGCCTGTTCATGATGTTCGGGTTTTTCGTCTTCATCTCGCTGATGCGCGGATACGGCGACACCATCACGCCGATGCTGGTGATG
>CAZFOF010000174.1:0-4958 GCA_964520265.1 uncultured Halobacteriales archaeon
GGACGTCATCGTCGGGATGACCGGGGTCGTTCTCTCCGTCGCGTGGATGTTCGGTAGCGTGGCTATCCTGCTGACAGTCGACCGGGACTCATTGAGGACTACATCGAGTATCACCGCCACGACGTGACGGACGACCATGGACGGGAACCACTGCTGACAACTGAGTACGGTCGCCCCGTCGGAAACACGATTCGCACGACACTTTACCGTGTCACCAGACCGTGCTGGCGCGGCGAAGATTGCCCACATGACCGGGATATCGACGAGTGCGAAGCAACGCACCTGGACTACGCGAGTCGATGCCCGTCAGCTCGGTCACCCCACGATGTTCGTAGTGGTCGGGTGACGTTCTACCGTCGGCAGGACGTTCCTCGTCGAGTCGTGAAGGATCAACTGGACGCGAGTACGGATATTCTCGACCGGCATTATGACCGGCGGTCGGATTTGGAACAGGCAGAACAGCGCAGTCAACACTTACCAGATATCGACTAATTATGAACGCGAAAACAGCCAGCGGCAAAGGTGAATCGCCAAAGCCCCACCGTGCCCGCTACCGAGTCATGTCGTTGATACAGAAGATACTTACAGACCACATCTGTACCGGTAACAGATGCGCCGCAGAGCCCTCCAGGGAGCGCTCGTTGTCGTGGTCGTGCTGGCCGGTTGTTCCGCGTTCAGTTCCGAGCAGGTGGTGCGACAGCAGAAGGCGACCGATGCGCTCAACGAAAGTCGTGAGAGCATACAGACAGTCGAGAGTTTCCGATTCGAGAGTTCGTTCGACATCGAGGTCGAGAGTGGAACCGAACGGTTGTCCGGCGGCATCAGTGGTCGGGCCAACGCGAGTACACGCAAAGTAGCAGCGATATCGACAGTGCGAGGCCGAAGCATCCACACATACCTCGACAATCGGACAGCCTACCGGGAGTGTCCGCCGGGCGGGTCGTTCTGGGGAACGGAAAACCTGACAGCGGATAGGTGGATCGATGCCACGGTTCTGGGTGGGGGAGTGGAACTGTTTTCGTCGGGTGACCTCTACTGGAACGGTACCGAACAAATAGACGGCGAGACGGCCGTCCACATTTCCGGCGAGCCGAGGGTTTCGGAGTTGGACAACAGCCAGACTGGTGCACCCGAAACCGACGACGACAACACCGATAGCCTGCGCGTGGACATGTGGCTGGACGACGAGACGTACCGACCGCTGAAGTGGGAAATGACAGCAGAGGTCAGCGCCGACGGAGAGACAGCGTCACTGACGGTGACGACGAACTACCGTGACTACGGCGAGGCAGTGTCCGTCGACATCCCCGACGATGCCCGGGATACGACATTCGACCACGCGTGTTAGAGCCGGGTGCATGGACTGATACGGGTGGCCGGCATCTGGTGAAGCTACTCGGCACATCGGGTGTCGGGAGTAGTACAATCACGTGGCAATGAGGACGACCGCAACAGCGCCGAACGCGATACCGAGAATCTTCTTCGCGGTGACTCCCTCGCCCAACACGACGATTCCGAGGAGTGCGCCACCGACGAGGAACATCCCGAAAATCGGGACGACGACGCTGACGGGGCCAGTCGAGAGTGCACGGAAATACCCGATGACAGCACCGGCAAGACAGAGTCCGGCTGCGAGTGCGAACCCGACGGAGCGACTCGTCACCGACGGAACTGACCATTCCCCGAACAGGGTCGCGACAGTCGTCGCTCCCACGGCCAGTGTCACGACCGCAATCGGCATGACGGTAAACGTGGGCAGGCTCTGGAGGGCGATTTTCATAAACAGGAACGCGAACGAATAACAGGCCATCGCCAGCAACGCCCACAACACGTAGTTCACAGAGGCCGCACCTCCAGAGCAAGCGAGAGTACTCGGTGCCGGTGACTCATCTGTTCACGTGGATATCTGGCGATGGTAAAAGTCCACTGGGCGACCGGTACGACGATGTTTTTTGTAGCGTCCATACCTGCGCTCGTGTATGCACCAACGCGCACGGGAGTTCGCAGACGTAGCCAGCGAGCAACTCGGCTTCGAAGTCGACATCCACGAGTTCGACGAGGGAACCAAAACCGCTGCCGACGCCGCCGACGTGGTCGGTTGTGACGTGGCACAGATTGCAAGCGGGCTGGTTTTCGCCGCCGACGACTCGCCGGTGATGGTCATCACCAGCGGTGCCAACCGTGTCAGCGAGCAGCGACTGGCCGAGGAACTCGGTGCCGACAGCGTCGAGATGGCTGACCCCGAGGTGGTGCGAGAGGCCACGGGCTATGGCATCGGTGGCGTCCCGCCGTTTTGCCACGAGCACGACATCCGCGTGCTCATCGACGAGACGTTGCTCGACTACGACGAGGTGTGGGCGGCCGGCGGCACGCCACAGACGGTCTTTCCCATCGACCCCGACCGACTCGTCGAGTTGGCCGGTGCAACGCCGGCGACAGTTGTCGACTGACTGTCAGTCTTTGTGGGGTTCGTGTTCAGAGCGAAACCCGGTTGACGTACGGGGAATCCATTGTGTGTACAGTAGGTTTTATCTGCTATTGTGGGTAACATAGACGCAGTATGGTGAAACGTCTACGACGACGCGAAATAATCAGCAGTATCGGGGCAGCGGGTGTACTCGGACTGGCAGGATGTACAGGCGATGGTGACGACGGTGGAAGTGACGGCGGCGACGGCGGCAGTGACGGCGACGACGGTGGAAGTGACGGCGGCGACGGCGACGATGGCGGTAGCAGCGACGGCGGTGACGGCAGCAGCGGAGGCCGCAGCATCAAGATGGGGCTGTTGATGGGTGTCACCGGAGACCTCCAAGACCTCGGCCCGCCGATTCGGAATGCCGCGCAGTTGGTGCCACAGCAGGTCAACGACGCCGATACGGACTTTTCGGTCGATACGCAGTTCGAGGACACTGCAACGAGTCCGAACCAGGGCGTCCAGAACGGGAACGCACTCGTCAATGCCGGGTATCCGATGATCTGTGGCGCGCTCAGTTCCGAAGTGAGTCTGCAGGCGGCACAGCAGGTCGCCATTCCAAACAGCGTCACGATGTGCTCACCGGCGAGTACGGCACCGGATTTCACGACGCTGGAGGACAACGACCTGTTCTTCCGGACGCCGCCGACCGACGCACTGCAGGGTGCAGTGCTCGCACAGGTCGCCGCCGAACGACTGGGCCACGATACCGCCTCGACGCTGCATCTCAACAACGCCTACGGGAACGGCCTCGCACAGGGCTTCGTCGATTCCTTCGAGAACGAGTACAACGGCACCGTCACCGCGTCGGTCTCGTTCACGAAAGGCCAGTCGTCGTACACCAGCCAGCTCCAACAGGCACTGGGCGACGACCCCGGCGTGATGCTGGTCGTCGGCTATCCGGACAGCGGCAACCAGATCTTTCGGGACTTCTACTCCAACTACGACTCCAGCCAGGATGTCCTCGTCTCCGACGGTCTCCAGTCCGGAGACCTTCCGGGCAATGTCGGCCAGGACATGAGCAACGTCCGCGGCACTGCACCGCTGGGTGAAGGGCCAGGCGTGGACTTCTTCAACCAGCAGTATCAGGACACCTACGACTCAGACCCGGCCGGAAAGCCGTTCACCCGGCAGGCATACGATGCCGCCGCCGTGCTCGTGCTGGCAAACGCCGCAGCGGGCGAAAACGACGGCGCTGCAGTCTCGGAGAATATACGCACCGTCGCACAGGGCGACGGCACCGAAATCACGCCGAGCAACCTCGTGGAGGGCATCGAGATGGCGGACAACGGCGAGGCAATCAACTACCAGGGCGTCTCCGGTCCCGTCGCGTTCGACGAAGCCGGCGACCTGGGCAGCGCGACCTACGACTACTTCCAGTTCACCGACAGCGGACTGGAGTCCATCGAGAGTATCACGCCCTGAGTTAGCCACCCAGAAAGTCCTCACGGACTTGCTGGTCGTTGAGCAGTGCATCGCCGGTATCTTCGTGGCGATTCTGCCCCTGGACGAGCACGTAGCCCCGGTCACAGCGCCGTAGCGCTTCTTTTGCGTTCTGTTCGACCATGAGCACGGCAGTACCCGCGTCGTTGATATCGTCGATACGGTCGAACATGTCGTCGACGAGGTCGGGAGCCAGTCCCGCACTGGGTTCGTCGAGCAGGAGGAGGTCGGGGTCGAGCATGAGTGCCCGGCCCATCGCGAGCATCTGCTGTTGGCCACCAGAGAGTGACCCGCCGTTTTGATTCTGGCGGTCTCTGAGAATCGGGAAGCGCTCGAAGACGGCTTCCAGACGCTCTTCGGGCACCTCGTCGAGGATGTACGCCCCCATCTCCAGGTTCTCACGAACCGTCAGTCCCGCGAAGACGTTGTCGCTCTGTGGGACGTAACTCAGCCCGAGCGTGATGATTTCCTCGGGGGGACGGTCGCTGATGTCCTCACCGTTGAACTGTATCTCGCCGCCCATGTACGTCGTCAGCCCGAACACCGATTTCATCACCGTCGACTTGCCTGCGCCGTTGGGGCCGACGATACAGACGTACTCCTCGTCCCCGACGGTCATGTCCACGTTGTCGAGAATCTGGAGGTCGCCGTAGCCGGCGTCGAGAGCTTCGATTTCGAGCAGACTCATACGTCGACCTCCCCACCGAGGTAGGCTTCGAGCACGCGTTCGTCGTTTTGCACCGTCTCGGCCGAGCCAGTGACCAGTACATCCCCCTGGTGCATGACGATGATAGGGTCGCAGTGGTTCATGATAACGTCCATATCGTGTTCGACAAAGAGGAAGGAGTAGCCCTCATCCTGCAGTTCGTGGAGTCGTTCGAGGAGTTTCTCTTCGAGGCTGGGGTTGACACCCGCCAGCGGTTCGTCGAGCAACACCATATCGGGGTCGGTCATGAGTACGCGAGCCATTTCGAGGAGTTTGCGCTGCCCGCCCGACAGCGACCCGGCGTCGTCTTCGGCCAGGTGGTCGATTTCGAAAAAC
>CAZFOF010000175.1:0-4957 GCA_964520265.1 uncultured Halobacteriales archaeon
CAGCCCTGGCGATACAGTACAGTGGAATTTCAACGGGTTCCACTCGGTGACGGCGTATCACTCGGACAACGGCAAACCACAGCGGGTGCCAAACGGCACCGCAGCCTTCGACAGCGGCACGCAACAGGGCGGCACCTTCACGCACACCTTCGAGACGGAGGGTGTCTACGACTACTACTGCAGTCCGCACGAGAGTCTGGGCATGGTCGGGAAAGTCGTCGTCGGGAATCCCGATCTGAGTACCGAACCAGGGATGGAGCCACCCCAGGACTCGCTGTTTGCCGATGCGGCGAGCAAGATAACCTCGCTGAATCAGCAGGTCAGCGGTGGCACGGGCGGTGGTGGCGGTGGGGGTACCACACCTGCTGCGACCGTCGACGCGGTGACGACCGACGGTGGCGACTACGTCTTCCAGTCGAGTCTGGTGTACATTTCACCGGGCGACACCGTCGAGTGGTCGTTCACCGGAAACCACTCGGTGACGGCGTATCACCCCGACAACAGCGGCAAGCCACAGCGCATCCCCGACGGAGCGGTGTCCTTCGACAGTGGCATCATGAGTAGTGGCACCTTCACGCATACCTTCGAGACGGAGGGTGTCTACGACTACTACTGCAGTCCCCACGAGACGCTGGGGATGGTTGGGAAAATCGTCGTCGGGAGCCCGTCGAATCTCGATGCCGAACCCGGTATGGCTGCTCCCCAGAGTTCGATGAACTCCACGGCAGCGGCGGAAATCGAATCGCTCAATCAGCAGGTACGCTCGGACATCGGGTCTGGCGGAAGCGGCAACACCAACAACACAGCCTCGGGTACCGCGCAGTTTACCTTCGACCCACAGGTTCTTACAATCGGTGTCGGCGAGACTGTCACCTGGAACCAGATGGCAAACCACAGCGCGACGGCCTATCACTCGAACAACAGCAAGCCCCAGCGGGTGCCGAACAACACCACCGCATTCGACAGCGGCATTCTCAGTTCTGGAGATACCTTCTCGCAGACCTTCGACACCGAGGGTATCTACGAGTACTTCTGTCTCCCACACGAGGGCAGCGGCATGGTCGGGGCTGTCGTCGTCGGCAACCCGACCAATCCTGAAGACAGTAACGCACTCTCGCAACCGCAATCCTCGCTGCCGAATCCGGACGCGGTTCACCAGCTCAACCAGGCCGTCGCCAGCGAACTCGGCACGTCCGTGACCTACACCTGGCCGCCGTCCGACGGCGGTGGTGGCGGCACTGACGGCGGTGATGGTGGTGGCGGTGGTGGCGGTACGTCGGGCGATTTCTGCGCGGAGGTCACACCAGCGGGGACGGCGTTCTCACCCGACCTCGTCACAATCGAGGTCGGTCAGTCGGTCGTCTGGTCGACCAGCGAGTACCACTCGGTGACGGCCTATCACCCGGACAACGGGACATCACAGCGGACTCCCGACGGAGCGGCATCCTTCGACAGCGGCGAACGCAGTGGCTTCACCTTCGAGCATACGTTCAACACGGAGGGTGTCTACGACTACTTCTGTATCCCCCACGAGAGCAACGGTATGGTCGCAAGCGTCGTCGTGGGTAATCCTGACCCATCCAACCAGCCCGGTCTATCCGACCCGTCGACCGGCGACGCCGACGTCAATTCCGCACTCAGTACGCTGAATCAGCGAGCAAAAGACGCACTCTCCGGTGAACTCTCGACGGTCAGTGCCAGCGAGAACATCACCGTCAAACAACTCGAAATGAATCTCGTTGACGGGACAGCAGAACTCGGCAACCAGATAACGGTCGCTGTCGTGGCAGACGGCGTTCGCGTCACCGGTCTCACGGTCGAACAGGACAAGCCGACCGATGCCACCTACACGACCAACGACGAAGGAACGTTCACGACGACGCTTGAAGAGTTCGATGGTGACCGCGACTTCCGGTATCAGGCTAGCTTCGGCGGCGCGAGTGCCCGACTCCAGTACGACTTCGACTGATTCGTCCCGTCACCACTCTCGTCGCGGCGTTCAATTTTCGGTTGTCACGACGATTTTGATGAACTCGCCAGCCTGTGAATTCACCTCGCTCGCACCGGAGAGTTCGTGTGTCGCCGGGTTGACTGGCTCCCCATCGACTGTGACGGTCACGTTCGTCCCGGGGTCGCTGTCACGATAGGTCGTCCCATCGAAGGTGACGGTGTCTTCCGTGACGCCGATACCGAGTGTCGCCATCGCATACTCCAGTGTGACACCGTTGGCGTGTTTGTGCCACACTTCGCCGTTGCCACCCTCGAAGTGGAATGCGCCGAACTCCCGCGGGCGCTGGAACTCCGGCCGGCTGAAATCCAACTCCTCGCCGGCGATGGTGACGTTGATGGGGCCGTGCTCGTGAGCACTGTCTGGTGCTGCCCCCGGTGTCTGTGCCACCTCGAAGCCGTTGACGGTGCCTGCGGGCTCACCGCTGGCTCCGTTGAGTCCCAGCAATACGTAGGCGACGAGCACTCCGGCAAACAGGAGGACACCGCCGAGGATGAGCGGTCCCGTCGGCAGTCCCTCTCCGTCGTCGGAACCAACGGCTTTCTCGACACGGCGTCTGTCGATTGACCCCAGTTCGTCCTCGTGAACGTCCGAGAGGTGTTCGAGATACTGCTGTTCGTCCTGAAAGGACTCCCTACAGTAGTCACAGTCGGGCATCTGTTCGTCCGTTCGCGCGACGCCCACTCAGCCGTTTCGGTTCTCCGAATCGAACGCGGCGATACACTCGGCGAAGGCGTTGGCTTCGCGTCGCTCCTGTGTCTCGCGGTCTGCGTCGTCACGTAGCCGACGCTTGATGAGTCGCAGCGCCATCTCGTCGTTCGTCGCGATCTCCTCGGCGACTGCCCGTGGGTCGTCGACGATGCGACTGACCAGTCCCATCCGCAGCGCCGTCTCGGCATCGATTGTCCGCCCCGACAGTGAGATGTCCATCGCCTCCCCCTCGCCGACAACCCGCGGAAGCCGTGCCGTACCGCCCCAGGCACCGAACAGCCCGAGCGTGACGCCGGTCTCGGCGAAGGATGCCGCGGGCGTCGCCAGTCGGATGTCACACGCCAGCGCGAACTCGACGCCGCCACCGCGGGCCGGCCCGTCGACGCCGGCGACGACGGCACCGTCGTAATCGGCCAGTGCCTGCGCGACTCGCTGTCCCTGACGGGCGAAGTCGGTCGCCGCTGGTTCGGAGAGTCCACGCACCACGTCGAGGTCGGCACCGGCACAGAAGGCGTCGCCGGCACCGGTCAGATACACCACCGGTTCCTCGGCGTCAGCAATTTCGCCTTCGAGGGAATCGAGCGCCTCGCGCGTGAGTGCGTTGCGTCGCTCGGGGCGGTCGAGCGTAACGACGCGACAGTCCCCCGACACGGTCGTTCGAATCATACGCGGAAGTAGCCAGACGTTTCCAAAGGTCTTTGCCTTTGCCGCCGCTAGGCAGTCCTAATGGAGGACGACGCGGCGGTTCGAGGAGCCGCGCTGGACGCCATCGACGATATCGACCCCGAGCCACTCCGCGACCGAATCGCGGCACAGCTCACTGAGGGGTCGATGGCACCCGGCGTCTTGACGATACGCACGGTTCGGGCTCTCGACGACGGAACAAATCCGTTGGCGACCAGCGACGGCACTCTTTTGGAGCCGGTCGCTGAGCGCGCGGCGGGCGTACAGCTCATCTACGATGGATTGCAACTCACCCGCGAACTCTCCCACGAGGAGCCGTGGACGAACGGCGACCGCGAGGATGCAGACCTCGCTGTTCTCGCTGCCGACGTGCTCGTCTCTCGGGGATTTTATCTGCTGGCACGAACCGAAGCCGCCGACGCAGCCGTGGGCGTCGTGCGGGCCTTCGGCACCGACCAGACGATGCGCCGGGAGACTGACGACCCCGCTCTCGACCGCAATCTGGAGGCGGACGTGCTCGAACTGGCGGTCGTCGCCGGCGCGACGATGGGTGAGGAGCGTGTCTCCCCGCGACTGCGGGAGTTCGCCTCGGGGATGGTCAACGGCGAACCGTTCGGCGACGCTGACGCCTTCTTCCCCGAGACGCTGTCGGAGACGCTGGGCTCGCTGGCCACCGAGACGGGTGGCAGCCACGGTGTGACAACGTCCGCCGACCAGTAACCAGAATCGAAACGCCTAAAGACAGTACGACGCAACAGACTCATGCGTGCCTGGGTAGCTTAGCGGTAAAGCGCGTCCTTGGTAAGGACGAGACCCCGGATTCAAATTCCGGCCTAGGCTTTCTGCGACGAACGGACGTGAGGAGCGAAAGCGACAGCAGAATTTGAATCCCTGGAAGACGAACCAGATGAGTCTTCCTCTGGTTCAAATTCCGGCCTAGGCTTTCTGCGACGAACGGACGTGAGGAGCGAAAGCGACTGTCGTAGCAACTGTCGACGTACACCGCTGCAGAAGCGCAGGGGCATTGCTGCTCTCCCACTCAATCTCATCTTTGATACTGCTACTGTTATCAAGATGAATGCTTTATACCCCATTCTGTTCTGTCAACAGTTATGGCTAACTCGGGGACGTATGGCCAGGACGACTTCGGACACGGGGGATTGAACGACCGGGTTGACGCAGACTCGCTGGTCAGAGAGATCGGTCTCGACAGGGGTGAAATCCGGTGGCGAAAGGACTTCATCGGCTTCACCGACGACGACGTTCGCCGTCTGCAGACGTATCAGGACGTCCTCGCAGACAACGCCGAACAGGTAGCCGACGATTTCTACGAGAACATCACCGACCACGAGGAGACGGTCGATATCATCGGCCGGTCATCGAAGGGCATCGAGCAACTCAAGCGGACGCAGTCGGCGTACCTCGTGACACTCGGTGAGGGTGAGTACGGGATGGATTACTTCCGGGATCGCGCCCGCATCGGCAAGATTCACGACATACTGGATATGCCGATGAAACACTACCTCGGCCAGTACGGCGTCTACTACGACCTCA
>CAZFOF010000176.1:0-4912 GCA_964520265.1 uncultured Halobacteriales archaeon
CAGGCCATACAGGAGAGACAGGACTCCATCGTCGAGGAGTCGATGACACTCGTTCCGCCGTCGGCGACGATGGGCATCTCCTCGCCGTCATCGTCGCGTTCCTCCCGGTAGGACTTCAGGTCGAGAATCACGTTCCGGGGGTCGAGCGGCCGACCGGCGTCGTTGGCCGGACAGACCGACGAACAGCGGCCGCACTTGGTGCAGGCGTCGTGGTCGAGCAGCTGTTTCCAGGTGAAATCGTCGATGTCTTCGAGTTCGGTGTCGGCCTGTGGGTCGAGGGGGACACCGGGGAGGCGACTGCCGGCGTCGTCGTCGCGGGCGACGAGATTCGCAAACGACGAGAGCATATGAAACGGCTTCGCGTAGGGAATCCAGGCGATAAACCAGAACGCAAGCAGCGCGTGACTCCACCAGACGGCGGGGTAGGCGGCAGTCGCCATCTCCGGGGTGACACCGGCCATCGACAGCCAGTCTTTGACGGCCCAGCCGACGAAACTCACCGTCTCGAAGCTCACGTCCCGCGTCGCGCTCGTGCCGAGGATGCGCAGTCCCTCGGTGATGTAGCCGCCGACACCCAGTGCAAACAGCGCGCCGAGAAACAGGGTGTCCTCGCGGCTGGTGTGTCGGCCCCACAGACGCTCGCTGCGAGCGACGTAGCGGCGATAGGCGGCGACACCGACGCCGACGACGAACAGCAGCCCCATCGCGTCCATCACCAGTGAGTACGAGAGATAGAAATCACCGGTGAAGAACGAACTGCCAGTCAGCGGCCGATAGAAGTCGAGGTCGATACCGAGGATGGTCGTCCCGATAACCAGAGTCAGAAAGCCCCAGACAATCGCGGCGTGCATCAACCCGGCGACGATGTCGCGGTCGAGTTGCTTCCGGTTGGAGAGTGCGAGACTCGCCGCCGAGACGATGCGACTCCCCAGATTGTCGAGTCGGGGAAATGGGTCGTCACGTCCCTGTTGATAGCGCGTGACTCGGTTGTAGACGCCGGCGAGAAACACCAGTATCGTGATGACTGCGAGGAAATAGAAGACTACCTTTCCGAGGGTTCCAATCTTCCAGAATGTCGGGCGCGTCACCGCATCCGACTGCAGCAGGGTCATATTTTTTTCGCCGTGGCGGACGCGCTTAAGCGTTGTCACGGACGACCACGAGGTAGACCGGCTCCCAACCCATGAGAACCGGCCACCGTGTGAACCATTGGCAAAGGGGTAACTTTTTATCCATTAATCATGTCAGTACGTATTCGATGGACGAAAAAACAGAGCAGCTTCGGGACATCTTCATCGACGTCGCCGACGAAGAGACTGTCACAGAAGCCCAGACAGAACAGCGGGGGTCACTGCTGCGGAAGGAGTCCGTCAACGACCGCCTCGAGGGAACAATCGAGAAGATGCGGACTCGTTTTGGCTTCGGGACGGAACTTGGCTCGCATACGCTCCGGGTTATCGTTCGTCAGTTCTACGATGGGGAGTCCGACGACGGTATCGCGACCATTCTGAGTATTCCGTCCGATGTCGTCTTCGAGGCACGCATGGATCTCCATCTCGTGCGCGACGACGACGCCGAGGGTGTCGACCTTGCGGCGGTGCGCAACCAACTCGACACCGACCAGTCGCCGACGCAGATTGCCGAGACACTGGGTGTCGACCGAAAGACCGTTTCCCGCGCTCGGCAGGTCATCCGGGCAGAAAACCGTGCACAGCGTGTCAGCCAGCGCTTTCGCACCGAGTTCGAGGAGATTCTCACGGACGCCGACATCGCGGTTCGCCTCACTGCCGAGACACAGGAAGACGGTCTCGAAGAGGCGACAGAAGGGATGGAAGTCAACGTGGAGTTCTGACCGTCCGAGATCTTATACCCGAAGCCGGGGCCAGGTCGGCCCATGCACGCGTTCCGCGAGGTGGCGACGGCCGCCTACTGTCCCCGAAAGCTCTACTACCGCAAGCGACAGCCAGACGACCCGGAGATACCGCCAGACGTCGAGCGTCGCCGTGACCTTGCCTTTCGCTACGAGCGGCTTCTGTCCGACGACGACGCACTCCAGTCGGCATCGCTTGCAGTCACGCCCACACAGTATCGCACGCGGCTGGGCTGTGCCAAAGCCCGTCTGGACTGCTGGGATTCGCTGGCCGACCCCGACGACCGGGATGTCTACCTGAGCGGTCGCGAGTGCCGTGGAATCGCGCACAAACTCGTCGACTCGGAGCCGACGCTGTCGCTCGTCTTCACTGGTGAACCCCCCGACCAGGGTGTCTGGCAGCCACAGAGTGTCCGGCTGGTCGCAGCAGCGAAAGCACTCGCCTGGGAGCGACAGACACAAATAGACCGTGTCTTCGCAGAGTATCCCGCATATGGCGTCGTCCGCGAGGTGACACTCGATACGCGACGCAAGGCGCAGTACCGCGAGGCTGTCCGCACCGCCGAGAGCATCGACGGCCCACCGCCGCGTCTCGACACGGACGCCAAATGTGCCCCCTGTGAGTATCGCAGCGAGTGTGGCACCCGCACGCGCTCGTTGCGGTCGCTGTTAGGCGACTAGTGGCTCGCCAGCCAGTCCTCGACGGCGTCGGCGTCGTGACCCCGGCGGAACACCTCGCCGCTGTCGACATCGACGACAGTCGACCCGCCACCGGGCGTGGTTTCGCCGTCTATCACGGCAGCGAGCTGTGCACGGAGTGGTGGCTGAATGTCGGCGACGCGGCGAGCGCTCGGTTCGCCGCTGACGTTGGCACTGGTCGCTGTCACCGGCCCCGCCGAGGCGGCCAGTTCGCGGGCAATCTCGTGGTCGGGGATGCGGACACCAACGCGGTCGCGGCCGGCAGTCAACACGTCCGGCACCACATCGCGGCGCTGACAGACGACTGTCACCGGGCCGGGGAGAAACTCCGACATAAACGCCCGCTCGCGTTGGGTTAGTCTCACACACTCCGTGGCGGCCTCGACGCTCGGAACGGCAAGTGAGATGGGCTTGTCGCGGTCGCGTCCTTTCGCCTCGAAGACACGCTCGACGGCAGCGGCGTCGAGTGCATCGGCTCCCAGTCCGTACACCGTCTCCGTCGGGTAGGCCACCAGGTCACCGTTCCGAACTGCTGTGGCGGCAGCGTCGATATCCGCTGTTTCCATCGTTACGTGACCGTCTCGACGGCCGCTTCGAGTTCGTCGTAGTCGGGGAACTCGGGCCACTCCTGGGCAACCCAGGCGTACTGGACGACGCCGTCGCCATCGATGACGTACGCCGCCGGCCGGGGCTCGCTGATGCCTGCCATCCCGTCGAGGTCGTTGACGATGCCGTACTGTTCGGCGACCCCATTCGCCGGGTCAGAAAAGAGTTCGAAGGAGATGTCGCGCTCCTCGATGAGGCGTTTGTGGGCGTACGGCGTCGATATCGAGAGGCCGACGACTGTCGCGTCGTACGCATCGAAACCGCGGTCACGGAGTTCGTTCCACATATACGTCGCGGGGAAGGCACCGTCCATCGTCGCAAAGACCAGCACGACCGGCCCGTCCGCTGTCAACTCCGACAGCGACGTATCCTCCCAGTACTCCTCGTTGACCAGCGGGCGGGTGAAATCGGGCGCAGACTCGCCTTCGGCGACGTGGTCGGTCGCGGGGAGGTCGACAACCTCGAATCCCAGCTCCATCTAGGAACCCTCCCCGGCGGTCGCCGTCTCGGCTCCGGCAACGGTCGCGTCCGTGCCGTAGGTACGCTTCAGATAGGAAGCGATGTTGGCGCTTTCTGTCAGCGTCGCGCCGGTGTTCTCGTCGACGAGCGCGGGGACGGTTCGCTTGCCACTTTCGCGTTTGACGACGTTCCGCCTGGAGTGCAGTGGCTCGACGAATCGGGAGTCGTAGTCGATGTCGTACTCGTCGAGGAGTCGGACGACTCGCTCGCAGAACGGACACGCCTGGAGGCGATAGAGTGTGACTGCTGACTCTGTCATGGGCGGTGATTCGGGCGAGAGCAGTGTAAGGGTTTGGCTGACAGCGTCGGAACCATGACAACTCTTAATCCTGCCCGCTGTCAAGGCCGAACGTCTATGTTGGTTCCCCTCGCTGCCGGGGTGGCGGCTGTGCCACTCGACGTCGATATCCTCGGGATTTCGGTCAGTGATACAGCCTTCGCTGTCATCGGGTTGGTCGCTATCGTCGTTCTCCTGGTGCTATCGGCGTTTTTCTCGTCGTCAGAGATTGCGATGTTCTCGCTGGCGTCTCACCGCGTGGAGTCACTCGCCGAGAACGGCGGCGCTGGCTCGGTTCTCAAACATCTCCGCGACGACCCACACCGGCTTCTGGTGACTATCCTCGTCGGCAACAACCTCGTCAACATCGCCATGTCCTCCATCGCGACGGGACTGCTCAGCTTTTATCTGGGCAACGGTAGTCTCGCGGTTGTGCTGGCGACAGTTGGCATCACGTCGCTCGTGCTTCTCTTCGGTGAGAGTGCGCCCAAGTCCTACGCCATCGAGAACACCGAGTCGTGGGCGCTGCGCATCTCCCGGCCGCTCAAACTGGCGGAGACGATTCTCCTGCCGCTGGTCGTCCTCTTCGATTATCTCACCCGTGTGGTCAACAAGGTCACTGGCGGACGAAGCGCAATCGAGACCTCCTACGTCACGCGTCAGGAGATTCGCGACATCATCGAGACGGGCGAGCGCAAGGGCGTCCTCGACGAGGACGAACGCCAGATGCTCCAGCGGACGCTCCGGTTCAACCGCACCATCGCCAAGGAGGTCATGACGCCCCGACTCGACATGACCGCCGTCTCGAAAGACGCCGACGTCGAGGAGGCAATCGAGACGTGTATCCAGAGCGGCCACGCGCGTGTCCCCATCTACGAGGGAAGCCTCGACAACGTCATCGGCGTGGTCAACATCCGCGACCTGGTTCGTGACCTGAACTA
>CAZFOF010000177.1:0-4904 GCA_964520265.1 uncultured Halobacteriales archaeon
GTAGGGGTACCCGCGGGGATAGAGCCCGTGCTCGTCGACGTTCTGATAGAGGACGTTGACCCACTGCTCGTCCGAGGAGACGGTCTCGACCGGCCCCTCGTACTGCAGATTCCGGAGGTGACGACCGAAGAAGTCGTACTCCGGATGGGGAAGTGTGTCGTCGTCGATGAAGAGACCGTACTCGAACTCGTGTGCCCAGAGATACAGCAGTCCGAAGGACGTCTGTGCGTGACTCGCTTCCGGGACGAGGTGCGTGTACTCGCCGGCACCGTGGCGTTCGAGCCAGGCCTCGCGGCGTGTCTCGTCGAACACCTCACCAGCGACGCCTTCCTCGTCGAGCATCGACTGCATCGCCGTCGTGTCACAGAAGTCCTCTGTGACGAGCACTACGTGCAGGCGGTCGGTGTCGAACCCGTGTTCGCGGGCGTTGTCGAGATACGAGCGCACACACTCGTACTCCCGTATCGTGGGGATGATTACGCAGATGTCTGTCGGCGTCCGTGTCATCGTCTACACCGACGTTCTTTAGGCACCCCTAAAACGGTTTCTGTTTTAGGATTGCCTAAAGTGTCACTGACCGAAAGCGACACAACACCAGTCTACGAGCATCGGGTATGGACGTTGCACTCATCAGTGTCGCGATGACCTCCTTCGGGGAGCGCGATGCGTGGATACGGGAGTTGCTCGCCGAGGCCGGACGCGACTGTCTCGACGACGCGCCGGTCGACGACCAGCGTATCGAGCATCTGTACGTCTCGAATATGGCCAGTGGCGAACTGGAGGGGCAGACCGGGACGATGAACGCCCTCGCCCACGACCTGGGGGTCGTGCCCGCCTACGCCGAGCGGGTCGACCAGACCTCTGCCGCGGGCGCGGCGGGCATCTACGAGGCCTGGCAGTCGGTCGCTTCCGGTGCCAGCGAGATGACGCTGCTCGTCGGCGGCGAGAAGATGACTCACCGCGAGACGCCCGAGACATCGGACGTGGTCGCGTCGGTGACACACCCCGTCGAGTACAAACACGGTGTCACACTCCCAGCATTCGGCGGGATGGCCGCCCGGCGATATATGTACGAGTACGATGTGCCCCGGGAGAGTCTCGCTCGCGTCGCGGTGAAAAATCACGAGAACGGCCGTCTGAATCCCGATGCGCAGTTCCAGAAAGAAATCGACGTCGAGACGGTACTCTCGAGTCCGATGGTTGCCGACCCGCTGCGACTGTACGACTACTGTCCGGTCACCGACGGGAGCGCTGCGCTTCTGTTCTGTCCGGTCGCTGTCGCCGAGTCGGTCACCGACGAGTACGTCAAAGTCGCAGGCGTCGGCGGTGCAACTGACACCCACGTCGTCCACGAACGACCCGACCCGCTGGCGATGAACGCCGTCGCAGAGAGCGGCCGAGAAGCCTTCGAGATGGCCGATTGGACTCCTGAGGACATCGACGTCGCCGAACTCCACGATATGGTGACTGTCCTCGAACCGCTGGAACTGGAAGCACTCGGATTCGCACCGCGGGGCGAGGGATGGAGACTCGCCACGGACGGGACGACAGCGCGTGACGGTGAACTGCCGGTGAATCCCTCCGGCGGGTTGAAATCGCGCGGGCACCCACTCGGCGCGACCGGTGTCGCACAGGCTGTCGAACTCTACTGGCAGTTGCTCGGAGGGGCTGGAAAACGACAGGTTTCCTGCGAGCGTGGTCTGGCTACCAACGTCGGTGGCTTCGGGAACTGTGTCATCACCTCGCTGTTCGAGGGGGTCTCGGCATGAGCGAGGCGTTTCTCGCCCATCGCTGTCCGGAGGGTCATCTCACGTATCCCGGACACGGCCACTGTCCCACGTGCGGGCGCGAACAACAGGAAACGGTCGACCTCTCCGAGCGGACGGCCGAAGTACTCACCTGGACGACGTCGACGGCGACACCATCCGGTGTACGCGCGCCGAACACGCTCGCACTCGTCGCATTCGACATCGACGGCGAAACCGTCCAGGCTCTCGGTGGAACGACCGACGACGTGTCTATCGGTGACACTGTCGAACCGGTGTTCGTCGAGGAACTCCGCGACCCCGAGGAAAGTCTGCGTGCTCGCGAGAGCCAGTCCTGGTCAGGCTATCGGTTCGAACCAGTCGAGTAACGCGGCCGAATCCGTCTCAGTCGGCCAGAGTCGGTTCCGGAGCGGAGTCGTCGAAGTCGTCGACAAAGAGCGATTCGACACCGTCCTGAACTGTCTGCGTGGTGTTCTCGTCGGCGTGTGGGTAGACCGCGGAGATTTCGTCGCCTTCGTAGACGACGAGACACATCGCAGGGAAGACCAGCCAGTCAGTGTACTCACGACTGTCCGTACAGAAGCGCTCCCTGGTCTGGAAAAACGGTGAGAGTCGCACACCGTTTTCGGTCGCCCACTGAGACAGCGCCAGATAGGTGTCACGCACCTCTGTGTCGCAATCGTCGATCTGTGCTCGTCTGTTCCACTCGGTTCTGGTAAGCGTCGAAATTTCACCCTGTTGGGCGAGTGTGTCGAGTTGGCGATGCACGCCATCGGCCTGTTCCTGTGCAGGTGGCGGCAGTTCACTCCGTTCGAAGAGTTCGACACGAATCTCCCCCTCACGTTCGTTCGTGTGCATAGAGTGAATCAACTAACGGCGCCAAGGTAGTAAAACGTTTTTATCAGATTACAAATTGAGGGAAATTGTCACACGTACCGAATGGTCAGTCGCTAAATCTTACGTGTTTTAGAGCGTCTGCCAGTAATCTTCCAACTGTAGTTTCGAGTGGTCTCTTTCCTTTCAACTGTTGTCATTTCCGTCCAAATCGTCGCTGTCGTCGTCCATCGTATCCTTCAGTGACTGGAGTTCGGCATCGACATCAATGTCGATACTGTCGGTGTTCGTCGCTGCCGGGTCTTCGGACCGCGTACCGTCAGCGGCTTCGGTCGTCTCCAGTTTTGCCTCGATTTCATGTTCGATATCCTGGACGCGCTGGAGCAGTTGGCGTGCGTCGTCCTCCGGCGGGCGTTCTTCGAGCGTCTCCTGTAAGTCACCCAGAGCGTCGTCGAGACGGGAAAGTGTCGCCTGTCCCAGTTCTACCGCACGCTCGCGCGTCTGACTGGGAGAAGAGTCCGGTTGGGCATCGCGGCCATCGGCAATTCGAAGCGCTCGCTGGACGAGTCGAAGCGCACGGATGTTGGTCTCCAGGACGAGAATGACTGCCGGAATCGTCACCTCGCTGGTGAACCGGGAGAGTTCTGCCGGTGACGGCGGCCGGAACCCACGGGGAGGCTCCTCCAGTTCGTCCTGCAACGCCTCCAGTGACCGGGTCAACTCCGACAGGAGTTGCGGTACCGACGTGTCGGTGTCGCTCATATCTGTGATAGGCGGCGGCCCCACATAAGACTGCCACACACCTGACAGCGGTAGCGAACCACCCGCAACCCAACGCAGTTCGTCACGAACCTTGATTTGGGATAGTTTTATAATTCTCGCGCGGAATATAATGTGCATGTCGACAGAAACACTGGATTCGTTCGAGAACTGTACTGGATGCGGAAAAGAATTTAGACGTATGGAGATAAGTGACCCTCGCAAAGGATACGACGTACTACGGGACGACGCCGAGATGTGGAAGATACAGTGTAAAGCGTGTGATAAGACGCTCGTCGTTCCGAAGTAGGTAGCTGGCGAGGACTCGTCGTTTTTGTGCCCTCGAACGTTGTTTTATGAAGTTCTTCTCGTAGTGGAACAGCGGAGTGTTGTCAAACGCACTGTCTTAGGCCAACCAAAATCTTTATCTCTTTAGGCTCGCCTAATTCAGTTAATGACAGTCGCTGAAAGTGAGTCGGGACAAGGCGACGACCCCGATTTCGAGGATGTCCCAGTCACTGCCCATTCTTCTTCACCAGGACGAACAGTGTTCACAGAACAGGGGAATACGGACGCGTGGATTTCGACGGATACGACCGTCGGACTAAAACAATAAACAGACCGGTTAGTTCATCGCGCCGTCGGTGACGAGCGTATCGTCTTCGAGGTAGTGTTCGATGTGGTGAGCGTCGTCCTCGGTTTCGACAATGATTTCGCGGAGAATCTGTGCGGTTGCGTGGTCACCGAGATTCTCGGCGAGTTCGATGTGGTCACGGAGACTCTCGATGATGTCACCGTACAGATCCATGTCGTTTTCCAGTGACGTGCGGATATCGTAGACGTCCGACTCCTCGGCCTCGATTGTGGCGTGAGACTGGAGATTGCCCATGCTCGACACTGGCGTGCCGCCGAGTGCCTGTGCGCGCTCTGCGATTTCGTCGGCTGCGGCTTCGAGACGTCCAGCGGCGTCTCCGAGGAATACGTGAAGGTCACGGAACTCCGCACCCTCGACGTTCCAGTGGTGCTTTTTGAGTTGATGATAGAGGACGTAGGCGTCAGCGAGGTCGGTGTTCAGCGCGTCGATAATCTGCTCGGCTTTGTCGGAGTCGATGCGCAACGCCTCGCTCTCCTCGACTGTGCCGAACTCCTGATTGATGGATTTCTGCGTGCTCATTGCAACTCTATGTACTGTCGCCATCAATATAAAGGGTGGTGATTACGAAGGAATCTTTTCTTATGGTAAAATATAGTGTTGATATGCCAAAAATGTGGCGTGGATTACACAACTCAACATCACGACTACTGGTGTTCTTCGAGTTCAGGGGCGCGTCAGGACGAGACCATCGTCGGTATCGAAGCGGTCGTGCTGTCCAGTCAGTTCACGGGCCTGCTGGTCGTGGAGTGCCAGGAGTACGTCGAGTTCGTCGGCGTTGGTGTCCAGTGACCCACCAAACTCCTCCCAGACGTGGCCCTGCACCGCCAGGACGTAGGCCACGTCGGTGCGGTCGACGAGCGGATCCTGGTGGAACTGGGTTCGCCATTCGT
>CAZFOF010000178.1:0-3375 GCA_964520265.1 uncultured Halobacteriales archaeon
TTGGCCGGATTTAAAAGTTGCTTTCGGGGCAGGCGGTGCGACGTTGTACCTGACCACAAGATGCCATTTCCAGGTATCAACTGGAGTTGATTGGCACCGGATGTGGGCGGTTGGCTGCAAACGGTCAGCGCGTCGAACAATTACCGTGGTGGCTGTTGACATTCATATTTTTCCCACGGGGCATATAAATACCCGTGTTCAGAGATGACGACCTGCGACCGTAATCTGTTTACCCTGAGCGGCGGAACGTCGCCGTGATGACCGTTACAATCGTGGGCGCACAGCTCGGGGACGAAGGGAAGGGTGGCATCGTCGACCTGTTCGGCGACGCAGCAGACGTTGTCGCGCGCTATCAGGGCGGAGACAATGCCGGCCACACCGTCGTCCACCAGGGCGAGGAGTACAAACTCTCGCTCGTTCCGAGTGGCGCTATCCGCGGCAAAGTCGGCGTGCTCGGAAACGGGTGCGTCGTCAATCTGCGAACGCTGTTCGACGAACTCGAGACACTGCGCGGGCGCGGGCTCGATCCTGACGTTCGTATCGCCGAGCGCGCACACGCTATACTGCCGTTCCACCGCGTGCTCGACGGTATCGAAGAAGAGGTCAAAAGCGAAACCGACGACGAGGTCGGCACCACCGGTCGCGGCATCGGTCCGACCTACGAGGACAAAGCCGGTCGACGCGGCGTCCGCATCGGCGACTTGCTCAATCCTGACGTCCTCCGCGAACGCCTCGAGTACGTCGTGCCTCAGAAACGCGCGCTCGTCGAAGACGTCTACGGACTCGACGTTGCCGACCTGGACGACCCGGACGCGTTCGATATCGACGCCCTGTTCGAGGAGTTCAGCGAGTTCGGTCACCGTCTCGAAGAGGAGAATATGACCGTCGCTGCCGGTTCCTTCCTCGCCGAGGCCCGCGAAGACGGACAGTCCGTCATGCTCGAAGGCGCGCAGGGGACACTCATCGACATCGACCACGGGAACTATCCCTACGTGACCTCCTCGAATCCGACTGCAGGCGGGGCGGCCGTCGGAACCGGGCTCAGCCCACGCGTCGTCGGCGGCGGCGAGATCATCGGCATCGTCAAGGGCTATCTCACCCGCGTCGGAAGTGGCCCACTGCCGACCGAACTCGGCGGCGTCGTCGGTGATACACCCGGCTACGAAGAACAGGGCGAAGGCGAAAACGAAGACCTGGCAAACTACATCCGCGAAGAGGGCGGCGAATACGGAACTGTCACGGGACGCCCGCGCCGTGTCGGGTGGCTGGATATGCCGATGCTCCGTCACGCCACGCGCGCCTCAGGCTTCAGCGGCCTGGCGATCAACCACCTCGACGTACTCGCCGGACTGGACGAGGTCAAGGTCGGTCACTCCTACACGCTCGACGGCGAAGAGGTGTTTTCGATTCCCGCGACGACAGAGGAGTGGGCCTCCTGCGAGGCAAACTTCCGGACGTTTGACGGCTGGGAGGACGGCGACTGGGGCGAAATCGCCACCGAGGGCTACGACGCACTCCCGGAGAACGCACAGGCGTACGTCGAATACATCGAATCGGAACTCGATACACCCGCCTACGCTATCGGCGTCGGACCGAACCGCGACGAAGCAATCGTTCGCGAACACCCGTTTTGAACTGCCAGACAGTACGCTTTTAGGGGTACCGACCCCATGAACGGATATGAAAGAGGAGCTGATGGAGATTCTCTGCTGTCCGGTGGATAAACACGACCTGGAACTCGACGTCGACAGTCGTGACGACGACGAGATTCTGGCTGGTCGCCTCGTCTGTACGGAGTGTGGCGAGGCGTATCCAATCGAAGATGGGATTCCGAACCTCCTACCACCGGATATGCGCGACGAAGCCCCAGCCTGAAGCTTTTTTACCAGCCCACGCCCACTCTGAAACGTGTCAGACGAGTTTCCCGTCCATATTAGCCGCGACGAACTCCACACCATCGAGATTCCGTCACAGTTCGAGACCGACGGGTCGTTCGATGTGGTGCTCGTCAACCACGGCACCTCACTCCACGTCCACCTCCACCTCGACGATACGCTCTCGACTGCTGCGCAACTCGATGCCAACAACCACTACGTCGAAGGCGATTCGAAGCGAGCCGTGCGAATCGCCGTCGACACCGACCGCATCCCGGAGGACGGACTGCACGGCCGACTCAAGGTCGTCTCCGCCTACGGGTCGCAGACGCGGTGGGTCAACATCGAACTCACACAGCCAAAACACGCTACCGGCGACGTCCGCGTCGACGAGTCGCTGTCGAAGCCGCCCGAACGCGAGACCACCCCGTCCCAGTCGCAGACGCTAGAGAACCCAGTATTTCCGGTGCTCGCTCTCGGCGGCGTCGCGCTCGTCGTCGCTTTGCTGGCCGCAGTTCTCGTTCAGGACGTGCTCGTGACGGCCGGTGCCGCTGCCGTCGTCGGGGGCGTCCTCGTCGCATTGTACCTGTTGGTACAGAACTAGGAGGGTTGCTGGCACCGCCAGAGCCCGCGGCCGGCGGTGCGAGCGTCGCTTTCGGCAGAGTCGAACGAGTCTCGGAGCGCGAACGACGTATCGAACACCCGGGCGTGGCCCTCGGCGACCAGCCGATAGTTGACGTTCGTCCCGTTTTGCATGACGTAGGCAAGCAATCGTCCGAAGCCGCCACGGCGGTCGGTGTTGGGGTCGACGACCAGCGTGACCGTCTCACCGTCGAGTTGCGAGGTGACGGCAGCACTCGCATTGTCGCCGGCCTCGCGGAGACACGACCGACCGGCTTCGGTGTCTGGGACTCCCTCGAACTCGGCAGGGTCGTTTTCGACGTGGACTTCCGGCGTGTCGATACCGACGAGCCTGACTGTCTCTGTGCTCCCATTCGGCAGTCGCACGTCGACTGTGTCACCGTCGACGACGTCGGTCACCCGAACCTCGATACTGGCTGCTGGCTGGAATGGAAGTGTCTCGGGAACATCGTCTCCACCGCCTGCGACTTCGACGTCCGTCGCCGACGGTGTCGCTGACCCGCCACCGTCGGTGATACCACCGCTGCAACCGGCAAGGACAACAATAAAGGCGACCACAACGAGACCGACCGTGCGATTCATCTGCGAGAGTTCGATGCCAGTCGCAGACACGCAACGTGGGCCATCACTCGTCGTCGAGAGCGACTACTGCATCGCTGTCACACTCCGGGCACGTCTCGTGGGCGGTGTACAGCAGTGTCTCACAGTCCTTGCAGCCATGCGTTGCCTCCCGTTTGGACGCCGCGGTGGCCTGCTGTTTCAGTTTCTCGGCTCGTTTTCCGAGGTTATTGAAAAATCCCATTACTACCAGTTCGCGCTCCGGTTACAAAACCGTGGCGCACGCTGGAACACGCGTCTG
>CAZFOF010000178.1:3475-4875 GCA_964520265.1 uncultured Halobacteriales archaeon
GCGCCTGCAGTGTCTGACTCGGTTCAAAATCGTCTCTCTACCTGTGGTTGTTCAACGATGAATCTCGATCCCTGTGGTTCGTTGTCTTCGATGCGGATGGTGCCGCCGTAGCTCTCGACGAGTGTGTGAACCAGAGAGAGTCCTCCCTTCTCACTGAAGAGAGTCGTCTTCTCTTCGTCGGGGATACCCGGCCCGTTGTCGCTAACGCTCAGACGGACGGTGTCCTCGGCGACTTCGACAGCGACCGTAATCTTTGGGTCGTCGGCGTCGTTGTGTTCGGCAGCATTCTCGAGCAGGTTGTCCACGACCGACCAGAGACCGGCGTTGGCCGTGACCAGCGCTTTGTCGGGGAGGTCAGTCCGCACGGTAACGTCGTGCGTGGCTTCGAGTTGGTTTGCCACTTCGACAGTGATAGCGGTGATGTCGACGGGTTTGAGGTCGGGGTCACCGACGAGGGTTTCGGTAATCGCACGCGACGTTTCGATGCGGGACAGTGCTTCGTCGGTTTTGTCGATTATCACCGCAGGGTCACCACCTGTCGTGTTTGCCTCAGATTGATTGTTCTCGATGAGGTCAGCGTGGAGGTCGATGACGTTCAAATCGTTCCGCAGGTCGTGACGGATGAGGTCGTTGACAAACGCCAGTGCGTCACTGACCGTCTCCGCTCGGGTAGCGTCTGCCCGTGCCCTGGCATTGTAGTAGCCGGCGATGAGACCGGCGATTGCCCCTGCCTCTGCTGTGACCAGCAGCACAAAGATGGGTTCGGTGACGACTCTCCCCTCGATACTTCGCACGAAAAACGTCGTTCCCATAACCGAGAGGAATATGAGACTGCCCCCGAGCGACCAGATAACGACTCGCAGTTTATTTTCGTGTGAGAACTCACTTTGGTCGAGACGGTATCCACCATACAAAAGACCAAGCGCGGGGACTCCATCCAGTACGAGTGCAATCGCTGGGCCGATGCTATTGTTCAGTGCGAATAGTTCCTGGATATGATGAGCTAACGCCAGAAGAAACAAACCAACCCCGAGTAACATAATGACATATGGCGATGACGCCCACGACCGCCAATCCATACCACTCATAAATAACGGACGCGTATAATTATTCCGTGAACTGACGAATCGAGGTCGAGTGAGCGAGAAGACCTGACAACCTCACTCCAGAGGCGCTTGGAGGGAGGACATTACTCGTCGATATCGAGAAGGGACTTTAGTGTGTAGCTCTTAGACCCAGGTTGATGAGCTCCGAACCCCCACTTGAGACCACGTCGATTTACGAGTGGTTGTGTTGCCCAAACTGCGACTCCAGGGACATCGTCCGTGGGCCGCGAAACGACCGTGGGGTCGTCAAAATCGTATGCAACAGCTGTGAAACAACCGGGTGGGTCGGGCTGT
>CAZFOF010000179.1:0-4873 GCA_964520265.1 uncultured Halobacteriales archaeon
CTCAGGCTGAAAACGCGTGCGATGGACGAAGCGCCAATCGGTATCACCATCAGTGACGCCACTAGCGAAGACAACCCGCTCATGTACGTGAACGACCGGTTCACCGAATTGACCGGCTATCGTAGCGATGAAATCATCGGGCGCAACTGTCGGTTCCTGCAGGGGGAGAACACGGACTCGGAGACAGTCGCCAGGTTGGTAGAGGGCATCAGGGCCGAGGAGCCAGTGACTGTCGAATTACGCAACTACCGGAAAGACGGAACCGAGTTCTGGAATCGGGTCACGGTTGCCCCGATTTTCGACGACGACGGAACGGTCACGAACTACGTCGGCTTCCAGGAGGATGTCACAGAGCGCAAACAAGCGGAAACAGAGCGAGCGCGCACACGCAATTTCCTCGATAGCGTCATCGAAGCTGTCCCGTACCCACTGTACGTGCTCGATGTCGAGGACTACGAGATTGAGTTGGCAAATTCGCGGGCAAACGTCGAAAAAGGAGATATCTGCTACGAGGCCACACACCAGCGAGACCGGCCCTGTCACGAAGGAGATGGGGAGACGTTCGACTGTCCCCTGGCCAAGGCCGTGCAGACCGGAGAACCGGCGACCGTCGAGCATACGCATTACGTGAACGGCTCCGAGCGCATCCACGAGGTACACGCTGCGCCCGTCCTCGACGACGATGGCACCGTCGTCTCGCTCGTCGAGAGTATCATCGACGTGACCGACCAGCGGGAGTACGAACAGCGGTTGACAGAGCAACGCGACAATCTCGACATACTCAATCAGGTACTCCGTCACGACGTACGCAACGACTTACAGCTGGTAACTGCCTACGCAGAGATGCTCGAAGACAGTGTCGACGAGAGCAACCAGGGGTATGTCGAGACAATCAAAGAGAGTGCAACCCACGCGACCGAACTCACGACGACAGCCCGAGATATGGCCGACGTCATGCTGACCGAAGACGACGTGCAGCAACCGGTGAACCTTCGGGGAGTTCTCGAAGACACACTCGACGAGGTTCGCTCGGCGTACTCCGAGGCAGACATTACAGTAGACGGTACCCTCCCAGCAATCGAGGTACTCGCCAGTGATATGCTGGATTCTGTGTTCCGGAACCTGCTGAAAAACGCCATCCAGCACAACGACACGCCGGTTCCAGCAGTAACACTCTCCGTGACGACGCAGGATGAACTGGCACGCGTTCGAATCGCCGACAACGGGTCGGGTGTGCCCGACAGCCAAAAAGAGGAAATCTTCGGCAAAGGGCAGAAAGGACTCGACAGCACGGGAACGGGCATCGGTCTCTATCTCGTCGACACGCTCGTCGAGACCTACGGTGGCGATGTCTGGGTCGAGGACAACGACCCCGAGGGCGCGGTGTTCGTCGTCGAGTTACCGACTGCCTGAGAACAGGTCGCTCTGTTTCGCTGAGACTCACAGCGCTTTGTCGAGTCGCGTCGCCGTCTCTGGCCCGACACCCTCGACGTCCCGTAGCTCTTCGACGGAGGCATTCCGGACGCCAGCGACACTTCCGAAACGCCGAAGCAGGCGCTTGCGCGTCGTCGGGCCGACGCCGGGAACGGTGTCAAGGGGCGTCGATACCTCGTCACGAACCGTCTCGTGGTACTGGACGGCAAAGCGGTGGGCCTCGTCCCGAACGCGCTGGAGGAGATGCAGGTGGCCGGCGTCCTCGGGCCAGTCGTGGGTGCCAGCCGGCGTGATGACTCGCTCCTCTGCTTTGGCAAGTGCAACGGCGGGTACGTCCCAGCCGATATCATCGAGTGCCTCGCGTGCTGCGGTGAGTTGGCCCTCGCCGCCGTCGATGAGCAACAGGTCGGGGTCGGGTCGGTCGTCGCTTCCGTCGACGGCACGCTCGGCCCGCCAGCGCACCAGCGCGGCCATGTTGGCGTAGTCGTCGTTGCGCTCGGGGAGTTTCTTCCGTCGGTAGTCGGCTTTCGCGGCCTCGCCGTCGACGAAGGTCACGTCACTGCCGACGACTGCGACGCCGTGTGCGTGACTCACGTCGAATCCCTCGATGCGGTCGACGGAATCGAGACCGAGTGCGTCCGCCAGTGCGCGACTGGCGTCGGCTTCTCGGGGCTGTCGTCTGGCGTTTTTCATCGCGAGGTCGACCAGCGTCGCCTCCCGACCTGCGCCGGGCACCCGGACGTCGACGCCGGCGGCCGACAGCCACGCGGTCACGCTGTCGGCGTCGCTCTCCGGGCGCTGTGGACACAGGATGGCGTCGGGAAACTCGCGCTCGGCGTAGTACTGTGGCAGAAACGCTCCCAGGACGGCAGCCGGGTCGTCCATGCCATCAGGTGCGTCGAGTGCGTGCTGGTCGCGCTCGACGAGTTTCCCGGCCTCCGCACGGAGTCGTGCGACAGTCGCCTCGTTCCCGTCGAGTGCGACACCGAGCACGTCGACTGTCTCGCCGCCGCTGTGGGGGTCGCTGACAGCACCGCCGCCGGTGCCGTGGAACGACTCCACGGCGTCGAGTTTGTCCCTGAGATTCGCGGCCCGCTCGAAGTTCTGGTCGGCAGCAGCCTGTTCCATCTCCCGGCGCAATGGGTCGGCGAGGACGCCCGTCTCGCCGCCGAAGAAGCGCTCGACTGCAGTCACGTCCTCGGCGTAGGCGTCGGGAGAGATTTCGCCCGTACAGGGTGCCGTACAGAGACCGATGTCGTAGTCGAGACACGGCCGGTCGCGGTTGGCGTACTTGTGGTCGGAACAGCCACGCAGTCCGTAGGTCTCCCGGAGGGCTTTCACGACCACCTCGACCGTGCCAACGTCCGTGAACGGGCCGAAGACGGTCGCTCTCTCGTCTGGGTCGCGCGTCATCTCGATGCGTGGCACCTCGTGAGCGGTCAACTGGACGAGCGGGTAGGACTTGTCGTCCTTGAGTCGGACGTTGTAGCGAGGCCGGTGGCGCTTGATGAGATTCGCCTCCAGCAGGAGTGCCTGTGTCTCCGTGTCCGTGACCGCAACGTCGATGCTGTCGGCACGGCGCACCATCTGCCGGATGCGCTCGCTGCGGGGGTCGGTGTATGACCGGACACGGTCGCGCACATCGACGGCTTTGCCGACGTAGAGAACACGGTCGCCGTCGTCGTCGAGAAACTGGTAGACGCCCGGGTCGGTCGGGAGCGAACTGGCCGCGTCGCGTACGGCAGTGGCGTCCATCGGGCCAGACTAGTCGCTCTGGCGCTATCAGCGTCACGACTCCTGCAGCGGGTCTCGGGGAATCTCCTTCTCCTCGGCCGTCTCTGGCGCAATCGCCTGTTCCAGTCGCTCGACGGTATCGGCTGCGTCCGGCGGGCGCGGAATGTGAACGTCCTCGTCGCCGGCAACCTCGATGACCACCGTCTCCTCGCGGGTGTACCAGTAGACGCCGAACACGACGACGGCGAGCAACAGCGCCAGCGCGCCGAATAGTTGCAGCAGTTCGTCGAGTCGCGTCAGGAGATTCAACATCCCCTGGAGTGTTCCCAGGATGCCGCCGAGACCGAGTTCGCTCGTCGACTGGCTGTTGAGGTCGACCCCGCCGATGAGACCCTCCAGGTCGATGACGTAGCCAGCAACGATGAGGACGGCGCCCGTCAGTCCGAACCTGAGGGCGCGCTCTATGAGTGTCGTCTTGCTGTTTGCACCCGTTGAGACACCGTCGACGTTGGGGCGGTCGACCTGCCGGAAGTTCGCGCCGTCGGCGTCCGGGCGAAAGGCGAGCATGCGATGGCTCGTGACGACGACGGTGCTGGCGTCGAACTCGACGTGTTCGCGTACCTCCTCTCCCTCGTAGAGCAACTCGTCGACTCGCTGTCGCCACCCGGCCATAGCCGGGCCTTCGTCGCCATCGCTTATCAACGCTCGGGCGACTCGTCGTCGGTGGATTCCGGGGCCATACGTGGCCCGAGGGTAGGATAGGATTGGCGCTGGCCTGTCGTGTTGCGAGCGATAATCTGTGCGGTTGCGGACGTTCGCTCGTCGGTGGATTTCGTGCGCGCGTCGAAATAGAGAACGGTCAAATCCAGACAGGCATGGAGCAGTTCGTTGGCAGCGAAGCGGTGCCGGTCGGAACTCGGCCCGGACGGGGCGTCATCCGTCGTCCGGAGGTGGTGTTGTACGAAGAAGATGCCACCCGGCGCGAGCGCTCGTTTGATATCCGCAAAGCGGTCGAGTGCACGGTAGAAGTTTATCGTGATAACGTCGTACGTGTCCTCGGGAAACTCGTATTCCGAAACGTCGGCCTGAATCCAGTCGATGCGGTGGTCGACGTTGCGCTCTCGTGCGTTCTCGCGTGCGATTTTGAGTCCTTCGCGGGACTGGTCGAGACCATCGACGCGATATCCTTCCTCGGCGAGAAACAGTGCGTTGCGCCCGGTGCCTGTCGCCACGTCCAGCGCTCGCCCATCGGGGAAAGAGTCGACGTAGTGCTGGAGCACCGGTGACGGCTCGGGGTCGGTCGGATAGCTACCCGAACGGAAGCGTTCGTCCCAGGATGTCATATATATAGCTACGGCGGCCAGCATCCTCAAGCGATGGGGTTGGCACACGGGGAAATAAAAAGGAAACTCGGAGGATACAACAGGGTCGCACGCGAATGACGGGTATGGCAGAGACACGCGTCTGGCTGGTCGAGCGCTCGTACAACGACGAGAGAATGGTCAAATTCGTCTATGCCACAACTGACGGCGAGCGCTGCCTCTACAAACAACTCTCCCAGCGGATGCTCATGCGAAAGGAAATCACCGCGGCGCTGGATGTCGAGGACGAGCGACTCGAACCGACCGCCGAGCAGGACAGAGAGCGCTTTGCGACCGAGGCGACGCGGATGGCCGAGCGACACGACCCCGACGACGGCGTTTGA
>CAZFOF010000180.1:0-4852 GCA_964520265.1 uncultured Halobacteriales archaeon
CGCTTGCCAGTTTCATGTTCGAGGCCGGGCAGTGGACGACGGCAGTGCCGCGCTCTGCGAGCAGTGCCATCTCGCTGTCGTCGACGTGGACGCCGTGGGCGATAAACGAGTCCTCGGCGAGCAGTCCCAGGTCGTCGGCCCACGCCAGCGGTCGCTGGTCGCGCTCGGCGACGATGGGGTCGACCTCGTCTGTGGTCTCGTTGGCGTGGAAGTGGACGGGAACGCCGGCCTCGCGTGCCTCGGGCACGAAGTCGGCGAAGTGGTCTTCGAAGACGGTGGTGAGGCTGTGCGGTGTGAACATCGTCTGGACGCGTCCGTCGGCGGTGTCCTCGTACTCGCGGGCAAAGGCCAGTCCCTCACGGAAGTCCTCGCGTGCGCTCTCGTCGTCTTTCCCGACGGAGATACAGCCGTGGCCGAGGCGGGCGCGGATACCCGTCTCCGCGACCACGTCGGCGACCTCGGGCATGAAGAAGTACATATCTCCGAAGGCGGTCGTTCCGGAGCGAATCATCTCTGCGATGCCGAGACGGGTGCCCGCGGCGACGTCTTCGGCCTGGAGTTCGGCCTCGACCGGCCAGATGTCCTCCTGGAGCCAGGCGTCGAGTGGTTTGTCGTCGGCGAGACCCCGAAACAGCGTCATCGCGACGTGGGTGTGAGCGTTGACCAGGCCGGGGATGACGACGCCGCCGCTGGCGTCGAGCGTCTCCGCGGCGTCGGGATCGATATCCTCGCCGACCGCCTCGATTGTCCCACTGTCCTGGTCGACCAGTACGTCCGCGTCCGTGACGGTCAACTCCGGTGTCAGCACCGCACCGCCGGTGATGTGCAGGGAGGTCATTACCTGCGTTGACTCTCTCACCGACCTAAAGGACGCGGGTTCGCCGACAGTGTGCTGTGCTGACACGCCGCCTCGCAGTCGTCAGCGTCTTTTCGCTCGGTTGCGTTCGTCCGGGCGTGCCCCTCGGCTCCGTCCGCACCGCAGTGACTCGTCTCCGTGCCGTCGCCAGGGAAGTCCACGGCGAGGGACGCGGCTGGACGCTGCTCGCCGTGGCCTGTGGGTGGTTTTTCACGCTCGGATTGCGCTTTGTCGTCCCCGCGCTGTTGCCCTTTATCACGACGGACTTTCCGGTCTCGAATGCGACTGCGGGCGCGGCCATCACGCTCCTGTGGGTCGCCTATGCGGTGACCCAGTTCCCCGCGGGTGCGCTGGTCGACCGTCTCGGCGAGCGCCGTCTTCTGGTCGCGAGCACGGTCGTCAGCGTCCTCGGTCTCGCCGGCTACACCCTCTCGCCGACCTTCGGTGTCTTTCTGGCTGCGACGGCTGCTTTCGGGTTCAGTTCGGGGCTGTACGGCCCGCCGCGTGGGACGGTACTCTCGCGGACGTTCCCCGACCGTGACGGACTCGCGTTCGGGGGCGTCCTCGCCGCCGGGAGTCTGGGTGCGGCGTTGCTCCCGGTCGTCGCGACCGTCCTCGCCGAACGCGCCGGGTGGCGACTCGCCATCGGCGTGACTATCCCCGGCTTCGCCATTGCTGCCGCGTCCCTCTGGTGGGCTGTCCCCGGCGCCGGTCAGCAACCGCGTGCGGATGGCGGGACGCTCCGCAGTGTTGTCGGTGGCCTCCGTCGGGCAATCGCGTCTCGGCGCGTGTTGCTCGCTGGTGGTGCTGCCGCGCTGATGCTCTTTGTCTTCCAGGGGTTGACGGCCTTCTATACGACCTACCTCGTCGAGGTGAAACACCTGACCGAAGGAACCGCCGGTGGGCTCTTTGGACTGCTCTTTGTCTCCGGTGCAGTCTGGCAGTCCTTCGGCGGTGGGCTCGCAGACCGGTACGGCCACGGGCCGGTGCTCGCGGTCATAGCCTTCAGCGGCGTGATTCCACTCGTCGCACTCCCGTTTGTCTCGGGACTCGTTCCGCTTGGGCTCGTCGCAGTCTTTCTCGGCGTTCGCCTCTCGATGGGGCCGATTACCAACGCCTACATCGTCTCGCTGTTGCCTCCCGACGTGCGCGGGACGGCCTGGGGATTCATCCGAACTGGATTTTTCACCATCGGTGCCTTCGGTTCGACGGCCGTCGGCGCGATGGCAGACCGACAACTATTCGCGGAGGCGTTTCTGGTGCTGGCGGCGATGAGCGCAGTCGCCGGGCTCATCTATCTGTTCTTGCCCTCGCGCGAGGGCGAACGCGCCTGACCGCAGGGGAAAGACAGTTGCCCCACGAGCGTGACCTGCCGGTATGCGCATCGCCGTGCCCAACAAGGGACGCTTACACGACCCGACCGTCGACCTGCTGGAACGTGCCGGTCTCCATCTCGTCGACGGTGCCGACCGGAAGCTCTACGCCGACACTGTCGACCCTGACGTGACCGTACTCTTTGCCCGCGCCGCGGATATCCCCGAGTACGTCGCCGACGGCGCGGCCGACGTTGGCATCACCGGCCTCGACCAGGTACGCGAGTCCAACCCGGAACTCGTCGACCTGCTCGATCTGGACTACGGCACCTGTCGGCTCGTCCTGGCCGCTCCAGAAGACGGTGATATCGGCGCTTTGACCGACCTCGACGGCGGCACCGTCGCCACCGAGTTCCCCTCGATTACGCGGGAGTACTTCGCGGAGACGGACGTGGACGTGGACATCGCGGAGGTCTCGGGTGCGACGGAACTCACCCCACACGTCGATATCGCCGACGCTATCGTGGACATCACTTCGACGGGGACGACGCTCCGGATGAACCGCCTCGGAATCATCGACGAAGTGCTCCAGTCGTCGGTGCGGCTGTTCGCCCGCCCGGATACCGCCGACGACCCCAAGGTCGAACAAATCGAGACTGCACTGGCGTCGGTGCTATCGGCCGAGGACAAACGCTATCTGATGATGAACGTCCCCGAACAGCGACTCGAAGACGTCAAAGACGTGATTCCGGGGATGGGCGGCCCGACGGTCATGGACATCGCCGGTCAGGAGACACTGGCCGTCCACGCTGTCGTCGACGAGAGCCGCGTCTTCGAGACCATCAGTGACCTGAAAGAGATGGGCGCGAGCGACGTTCTTGTGACCGAAATCGAGCGTCTCGTCGAGTAATGACCGACGAGAACCCGCTGACGACCAGCCACGACATCACCGTCGGTGACGCACGCACACTCGCACTTGACGACGAGTCCGTCGAGCTGGTCGTCACCTCGCCGCCGTACCCGATGATAGAGATGTGGGACGACCTCTTCGGGAGCCTCGCTCCAGGTGCCGAAGAGGCACTCGAAGCCGGCGACGGCCAGGCCGCATTCGAGGCGATGCACGACGCGTTGCATACGGTCTGGACGGAACTGGAACGGGTGCTCGTCCCCGGTGGCATCGCGTGTATCAACGTCGGCGACGCCACACGGAAGGTCGGTGACCGATTCCGTATCTATCCCAACCACGCACGCATCACCGACGCATTCGAGCGGTTGGGATTCGACCCGCTCCCGGACGTACTCTGGCGCAAGCCCGCAAACAGCGCCGCGAAGTTCATGGGTAGCGGGATGGTGCCGCCAAATGCCTACGTGACGCTGGAACACGAGTACGTGCTGGTCTTCCGGAAAGGCGAGCGGCGGTCGTTCGAGCCCGGGTCGACGCGGCGCTACGAGAGTGCGTTCTTCTGGGAGGAGCGCAACCAGTGGTTCAGTGACGTGTGGACGGAGGTTCGCGGGCGCGTGCAGGCGCTTGGCCAGGACGACACCCGTGACCGCGCCGGTGCCTACCCCTTCGAGATTCCCTACCGTCTGGTCAATATGTACTCGGCATACGGCGATACCGTACTCGACCCCTTCTGGGGGACGGGCACGACGACGCTGGCGGCGATGGTCGCCGGGCGGAACTCGGTCGGCTACGAACTCGAAGGGGCATTCGTCGACCACTTCACGACACGCACCGCCGATGTCCCGGTGATGGCCCGTGAGGTCGTTGCTGACCGCCTCGCCGCCCACCGTAACTTCGTCGAGACACGCCGCGAGAACGGCGACGAACCGGCGTACGAGGCGACACACTACGACTTCCCGGTCGTCACGAAACAGGAACAGGACATCCGCTTCTACGTTGCCGAGGAGCTAACGGACACCGACGGCGGCTATCGCGTTCGGCACGCGCCTGCCGACGAGATGGCTCACTTCGGATGAGCAGTGAACCACTCGACTCGGGAAGTGCAGGACTACCGCGAGCGGTCATGCTCTCGAACGACAGCAAGAAGTGGGCTACACGAAGCCGAAGATGTTGTTCAGCGCGATGCCCATCACGGCAGCGAAGGCAAAATGCAGGACAGTCAGTGGAATCGCAGACGACCACTTCAGCCGGTAGACGAAACTGATGGCGATGGCGTCGGCGACGAGCGTGCCCGCCAGTGCAACGCCCACGCCGAGGCTTGGTGACAGCGGCCCGAGACTGCTGAGACCGTACTGCTGGAGGAGGATGCTCGTGACTGCTGGAACCGGTGCGACGTAGGCGGCCCGCTGGCTGGGTACTTCACCGATAAAAAACGTCGCCGCGAGATGGAGTGTCACCCCGTAAAACAGCGTCACGACGAGAAACGTGACGAGGAGTGCGAACAGTCCACCGCCGGTGACCGACGCAAGGACGACCATACGAGCGCTTTGGCCGCGGCTGGCTTGTACGTTCTGAAACCGAAAGTACGCCCGTCTTACTCGAATAGACCGAGGTCTTCGAGACGAGAGACGATTTTGTCGACGGCTTCTTCTGCGTCTTCTGGCTGCTTGCCGCCGGTGATGACGAGCTTGCCGGAGCCAAACAGAAGCGCGACCACATCGGGGTCGTCGAGACGGTAGACGAGGCCGGGGAACTGCTCGGGTTCGTACTCGATGTTTT
>CAZFOF010000181.1:0-4833 GCA_964520265.1 uncultured Halobacteriales archaeon
GCCGTTGACGCCGGCAGCCACTTCGACTGCTGGTGTCGGCTGGCTTCCGCCGGTGTCGCCGCTGACCTGCTGGTTCAGCGACTGTATCTTGCTCGCCGCCTGGTCGAACAGCGAATCCTGCGGTGGCTCCATCCCCGGTTCCGTGCTCAGGTCGGGGTCGCCGACGACGACTTTCCCGACCATGCCCAGACTCTCGTGGGGCTTACAGTAGTAGTCGTAGACACCCGCTGTCTCGAAGGTGTGCGTAAACGTTCCGTCCTGTTGGGTACCGCTGTCGAAGGCGGCGGTGCCGTTAGGAACACGCTGTGGCTTGCCGTTGTCCGAGTGATAGGCTGTCACCGAGTGCAAGCCATCGAAGTTCCACTGTACCGTATCGCCCGGACTGATGTTGACCACCTCGGCGTCGAAGACGTTGTTGCCGTTGACGCCGGCGGCCACTTCCACGTCCGGTGTCGGCTGGCTCCCACCAGTATCACCGCTGACCTGCTGGTTCAGCGACTGTATCTTGCTTGCCGCCTGCTCGGCCAGTGAACTCTGTGGTGGTTCCATTCCGGGTTCTGTACTGAGGTCGGGGTTGCCGACGACCACCTTCCCGACCATCCCGACGCTCTCGTGTGGTGTACAGTAGTAGTCGTAGACGCCCGCAGTTTCGAAGGTGTGCGTGAACGTCCCACCCTGTTGGGTACCGCTGTCGAAGGCGGCGGTGCCGTTAGGAACACGCTGTGGCTTGCCGTTGTCCGAGTGATACGCCGTCACCGAGTGGAATCCATCGAAGTTCCACTGCACCGTATCACCCGGACTGATGTTCACTACCTCGGCGTCGAAGACGTTGTTGCCGTTGACGCCGGCAGCCACTTCGACTGCTGGTGTCGGCTGGCTTCCGCCGGTGCCGGCACCGATTTCCTGATTGAGCGAGGTTATCTTGCTCGCTGCCTGCTCGGCCAGTGAACTCTGGGGTGGCTGAGCCCCTGGCTCAGTACTGAGGTCGGGGTCGCCGACGACCACCCTCCCGACCATGCCCACGGCCTCGTGTGGTGTACAGTAGTAGTCGTAGACACCCTCTGTCTCGAAGGTGTGCTCGAAGGTGCCGCCCTGTTGGGTGCCGCTGTCGAATGCTGCGGTGCCGTCGGGTACCCGCTGTGGTTTCCCATTATCCGAGTGATACGCCGTCACCGAGTGGAAGCCATCGAACGTCCAGCGTACCGTATCACCGGGGGCTATCTGGAGCAGTTCGGGCTCGAAGACGTTGTTCCCGTTGACACCCGCTGAAGCGTCCACCGCCGACACAGGCTCGTCGCCGCTCATTTCCTGGTTGAACGACTGAATCTTGCTCGCTGCCTGCTCGGCCAGTGAACTCTGTGGCGGTTCCATGCCGGGTTCGGTACTCAAGTCGGGGTCGCCGACGACCACCCGCCCGACCATCCCCACTCCTTCGTGGGGAGTACAGTAGTAGTCGTAAACACCCTCTGTCTCGAATGTGTGCTCGAAGGTTCCACCACTCTGTGTCCCGCTGTCGAAGGCTGCGGTTCCGTCGGGGACACGCTGTGGCTGGCCGTTGTCGGAATGATAGGCCGTCACCGAATGGAACCCATCGAACTCCCAACGGACGGTATCACCGGGATTAATCTGGAGTAACTCGGGGTCGAAGACGTTGTTCCCGTTGACACCTGCTGCGGCAGCGACTGCCTGGCCTTGCTGGGGGTCTTGGAGCCCCTGGTCTTCACGCACCTGCTGGACGAGTGCCTCTAGTTCGCTCCCGGATTGTCCCGAGAGCGTCTCGACCGGCGGTGACATCGCCGCGGCGGAGGTGTAGTCCGGGTCGCCGACGACGACGAGTCCGACCATCCCGAGTGGTTCGTGTGGTCGACAGTAGTAGGCGTAGATACCCTCGTCGATGAACGTGTGTTGATAGGTACCGCCACTCTGGTTCCCGCTGTCGAAGGAGGGAGTTCCCTCGGGGACGAGGTGGGGTTTCCCGAGTTCCTGGTGGTAGGCGGTGACCGAGTGGGTGCCGCTGAACTTCCACTCGATGGTCTGTCCGGGGTCGATATAGACCACACCGGGGTCGAAGATGAAATTCCCGTTCTCGGTGGCCGCCTGTACCGTCTGGGCAACTGTCGTTCCCGGGTCGCCCTTCTGGACGCGAATCTGCTGGATGATCGATTTGAGTTCACTCTGTGCGGGTTCGGGGAGGGAACTCTGTGGCGTCTGCATCCCGGGTTCCTGGCTCAGGTCGGGGCTCCCGACGACGACTGCACCGACGGTTCCGCTGCCGTGGTTTGGCTCGGAGTAGTAGTTGTAGACGCCCTGCTCGGTGAACGTCTGCTGGAACGAGCCATCGGACTGGGTGCCACTGTCGAAGGCCGCCGTCCCATCGGGCACCCGCTGGGGGTTGTTGCTGTCGTTGTCCGGGTGATAGGCCGTTATCGAGTGTTCACTGTCGATGTCCCAGGTGACGGTGTCGCCGGGTTCGACGAAGACGACGATGGGGTCGAACACCGGCGACCCGTTGACAGACGTCGCGTCGACCGACGTGTCGGGTGTGACCGTCGAACTCCCGCCCAGTGTCGACCGTGCGCGTTCGTTGAGGTCACTGACCGCTTCGGGGACGGCGACGTTCTCGCCGGGTTCGGTCAGTGCAGCCTGTGTGGAAGGGTCGGGGTCGCCGACGATGACAGACCCGACCATCCCGCTCAGGTGGTGGGGTTCACAGTAGTAATCGTAGACGCCCTCGGTCTCGAAGGTGTGATAAAACGTGTCGCCGACATCGAGGAACTCACTTGCGAACGAGTCGGCACCGTCGGGAATGCGGCCCTGATAGGAGACGACGTTGTGGGGACTGCTGTTGCGAACGCGCCAGCGAACGGTGTCACCGGGCTCTATCTCTATCAAGTCCGCGGAAAACTGGGAGCTACCTGCCGTGACCTCCACGTCGTAGTCCCGCTGGTCTTGTCCATCCTGCCCGTCTTGTCCGTCCTGGCCGTCTGACGAGCCCGGGCCGAGTTGTTCGTTCTCGAAAATCTGTCTGGTTCGCTCGTTCTGTGCGCTGATAGCCTCCCGTTCGGCGGTACTCAGCGAGGACTGGGGCGAGGCCATCCCAGCCTCGTTCTCGAAGTCGGTCGGGGCACCGACCATGACGGAGCCGACCATCCCGTCGTCCTCGTGGGGGATACAGTAGTAGTCATAGACGCCAGTCGTCTCAAGGTGAACTGCGAAGGTGGCATCTTGCTCCGTCAGCGTCGTCGAGTCCCAGGGACTCGCACCCGCCGGCATCCGTCGGGGCTTGTCGTTGTCGGGGTGGTACGCCGTCGTCGAGTGATTCCCCGAGACGTTCCGGAACAGTACCACGCCGCCGCGGCGAACCCGCGCAACGTCGGGGTCGAAGATGAGTTCCTCCTCGGTCGTCTCCATGTCGACTTCCGTGACGATGGGAAGTTGGAGTTGCTGTCGGGCATCGGCGACCAGTTGTTTGAGTCGGTTACGTGCTGACGAGGACGGTACCGCCGTTCGTGTTGGCTGTGCCATCCCGGGGGAGTTGACCGGGTTCGGCGACCCGACGATGACGATGCCGACCATCCCATCGTCCTCGTGGGGTTCGGAGAAGTAATTGTAGATACCAGGCTCTGCGAAGGTATGCGAGAATGTATCGTCTTCAGAAAGTTCCTCACTGGAGAACGGCGATGCCGAATTTGGAACACGGTGGGCGACGCCGTTGTCGCCGTGATAGGCAGTCACCGTGTGCGTGCCACTGACGCCCTCCCAGGTGACCGTCCCGCCGGGAACCGTCTGTATGACTGGCGGATTGAAACTGTGGTCGCCCTGAATCGAGCGCATCTGGACGGTTACCTCGGTGGGAACCACATCCTGTACCTGCCGAACAACATCGAGTGAGATCCCTCCGAACCGACGTACCTGGCCGTCGTTGCCGTCGGTTGACCCGTCTCCGGTGACCGTCGACGTCGTGGTTGCGGTCACTGTCGTGTTCGAGTCGCTGTTACCTGACTGTGGCGCACCGCATCCAGCGAGGCCGACCGTCGTCGCCATCCCCAGGGCCTTCATAAATTCCCGCCGCTTCGAGGCAGGAATTAATTCTTGCCGATCCATGAATATCTCAGACTTGGTCGGGACAGATAAATAGTTAATTGTCAAACAATCGGGAGAGAGTGGTACACATCCAGATAGGGCGTCTCCCTCCGGAATGTGTGACAGAGTAACAGGCGTCCAGTCCTAGTACAGCGAGTCAGGCCCCGGCGGGAACTCGCGTTTGTGCGCCGAACGTTCGTACAGTTTTTGAATGCGCTCGACGAGAGACTCCGAGACACCAAGATGGTCAGCGGTCGCCGACGTGGAGAGGGGGCCGTCGACGTGGAGTGCGAGAATCGAGTCGAGTGTGTCGTAGTCGACGCCGAGTTCGTCTTCGTCAGTCTGGTCAGCCCAGAGTTCGGCGCTTGCCGTCTTCGTCGCCAGGTCTTCGGGGACGCCGACGTGTCGTGCCAGTTGACGCACTTGCTGTTTGTACAGCGGCGCAATGGGCAAGCAGTCGACGGCGCCGTCGCCGTACTTCGTGAAGTAGCCGACGAGGGCTTCGCTTTTGTTGCCGGTGCCAAGCACCAGTCCGTTGTGGTTGTTCGCCGCGAAGTAGTTGAGCACGGCACGGAGACGCGCACGGAGATTGCCGACGGCGGTTCGGTACTGTGTGGCATCGTCCGAAAGCATCTCCTCGGGGACGGCAGTCTCGACGGCTTCGACCAGCGGGTCAATTTCGATTGTGTCGTACTCGATGCCGAGGAGTTCGCTGGCGACTCGCTCGGCGTCGCTCATGTTCCCTTCACG
>CAZFOF010000182.1:0-4810 GCA_964520265.1 uncultured Halobacteriales archaeon
CGATTTTGGCACCCCGTTGTGCCAAATCTGTTCACGTACGTATAGCCGAGAGTATCAGGCGATGGCCTGGAGTATCTCGATGAGATCTGCTCGGGTGGTGTCGCCCTGTTCGAGCAGTGCCAGGGGGTCTCTGCCCATGTCTCGAACCGTCTCGATGGCTTCGTTCGGGCCGTAGCCGTGTCGATAGACGAGCCAGGCAGCGAGCACCTGTCCGGTGCGTGCGATGCCCGCCAGTCCGTGGACGACGACGGGTTCGTTGGCGGCGACAGCATCGTCGAGAAACGGGAAAATCTGCTCGGAGAGCATCTCGACGCCGGCAAGACGACGGTCTGGAATCGGAGCGTGAAGAACAGCATCGGCACCGAACGTCTGTCGGTACTGACCGATGTTGGCGTCGTTATCGTCGAGTTGTCGTCCAGTAAGCAAACAACAGATGCGTTTGATTCCCTTGGCCCGCATCGACGCGAGCCACTGGTCGAGTGCAACCTCGTGTGTGGCTGCCGTATGCCAACCGGGACAGCAGGCACCGTAGACGATGTCGGATTCAGGAGCGGCGGGGCCGAACCTGTGAGCATCGTCTATCACAGGTGGCGTATTTGTCATCAATCAGTGGTACCAATCCAACGCATTTCAGTGTATGCGTGCGGTTCTCACATCTGAGACTTGAATCGGTTGTGGACACCCAGGCGAGGGTGGCGTTGTCTGTCGACACGGGACGTGTCGGCATCGGCGCGTTCCCGACACTTTATGCCGCCGAATATCTGTTGTACCGATATGGTAACGTTTCTGTCCGGGGGAACTGGAACGCCGAAACTCCTCGCGGGCACAGCGGGGACGTTCCCCAAGCGTGAGACGACCGTCGTCGCCAACACCGGCGACGACATCGAACTCGGGGGCCATCTCGTCTGCCCAGATCTCGACACTGTCCTCTTTCTCGGCGCTGGCGAACTCGACACCGAGACGTGGTGGGGAATCGCCGACGACACCGCCGAAACCCACGAGGAACTCCGGACACTCGCCGAGCAGGCAGGATTGTCCGCGGGGCCGCGCTATCTCCCGGTAGCGGCACAGACAAACGGCCGGCAGATTGCACGATGGCGGCGCTTCTCGGGTGTCGCCGAGTTCATGCACATCGGCGACCGCGACCGGGCGGTGCACATCACCCGGACGGGCTTGCTGGACGAAGGACACTCACTCACAGCGGTGACGACAACACTCGCCGAGGCTTTCGGACTGGAGCGAACACTGCTCCCGATGAGTGACGACCCAGTCGCGACGCTCATCGAGACCCCGTCGGGAACGATGCATTTCCAGGAGTTCTGGGTCGCTCGCAACGGCGAACCGACCGTCGAAGGCGTCGAGTTCCGCGGCAGCGAGACGGCCACGATGACAGATGGGGTTCGAGAAGCTCTCTCTGAGCCGGTTGTCATCGGCCCGTCGAACCCCGTGACGAGTATCGGGCCGATGCTGGCAGTCGAGGGATTCGAGGCGGCACTGGCAGAAACGACAGTCGTCGCCGTCTCGCCGTTCGTCGAAGACGAGGTGTTCTCCGGGCCAGCGGCGAAACTGATGGAAGCGGTCGGCGACGACGCCTCGACGGCAGGTGTCGCAGACGCGTACCCGTTCGCGGACGCGTTCGTGCTGGACGAGGACGACCAGACGGCACTCGACAGACCGGTCGTTCGGACGGACACCGCGATGGACGACGAAACGGACGCCGCGCGAGTCGCAGACGCCGTCGAGCAGGCGCTGGAGGCGAGTCCATGACCATCCGCGTGGCGCTAGCGAGTCTGAGCGGAGAGGCCGACGCAGCGTGGGCGAGAAATGCCGTCGACTACGTCGACGCAGCATTCCTCGGCGGAGTTGCGGTCGACGCTGAGACGCGTCGCGCGGCCCGTGCGATGGTCGAGCGCGACCGTGAAGAGTTTCTTCCCGACGACCCAGTCGCGTTCGCTGACGCCCAATTTCAGGCGCTTTCAGATGTCCCGCTCAGACCGGGCATCAACGTCCGAAGCGGGACGCTCGACCCCCTTCGTGAGGTCGCGTCAGTCTGTCACGACCACGGTGCCATCGTCGAAATCAACGCCCACTGTCGCCAGGCGGAGATGTGCGCGGCGGGCTGTGGTGAAACGCTGTTGCAGGAGACCGACCGACTGCGCGACCAGGTCGCCACAGCAGCGGCAACCGGAGCGACTGTCAGCGTGAAAGTGCGAGCAGAGGTGCCAAACACCGACCTGCCGAGTGTCGCGAGTGTCGCCGGGTCGGCCGGTGCCGACTACGTTCACGTAGACGCAATGGATACCGAATCCGTCGTTGCCGACGTCGCCGATGCCACAGATGCGGCGGTCATCGCGAACAACGGCGTGCGCGACCAGGACACAGTCACCGAGTATCTGGACTACGGCGCAGACGCGGTCAGCGTCGGCCGACCGAGCGACGACCCAACGGTACTCGCGCGGGTCAGCGAGGCGACACGGGACTGGTTCGACGGAGAGCGAGAGAGCCCACAGGGAGTCGAGCAATGAGAACACCGACAGAGAACGCGCAGTTGGCACTGCTGCTGGAAGTGACGGGAACGCCGAAACCCGGAAACGTCGACCGGGAACGGGAGTACTCCGACCTCCGGTTCGAGCACTTCGTTACCGGTGCAGTCGGTGCGCGGGAGGGGCTTGGTCTCGCAGCCGAGGGCGCGCCCCTCGGCGAAGCGTTCCACAGCGCAGTCGAGGGGATGAGCCAGCAATCCGGCGGGAACACACAGTTCGGCGCGCTGCTGGTCGTGGTGCCACTCGTCAGAGCAGCGACGGCACAGACGCTCTCGCCAGAGGGGGCACGCGCTGTCGTCGAGGAGACGACAGTCGAGGACACCGTTCACTTCTATAGAGCCTTCGAACACGTCGATGTCGCCGTCGACGAACCCCCGTCGGAACTCGAACCGCTCGATGTACGCCGCGGCGCTGACGCTGTCCCTGCCATCAGAGACCGTGCCATCTCGCTGGCAGAGTTGATGGCTGAGAGTGCGTCAATCGACGGCGTGGCCGCCGAGTGGACGAACGGCTTTCCCCGGGTGTTCGCCGCGGCCGAGCAGTTAGCTTCGCTCGACGGCCCAATCGCAGACCGTGCAGCGACAGTCTACCTCGATGCACTCGCCTCGGACGTCGACACGTTCGTGGTCACCAAACACGACAGAGAGACCGCAGAGGAAGTGAGAGCGCGCGCCAGAGCGGTGCGCGATGGCGACGAGGATGTTGCATCGTTCGCGGACGAACTGGTCGAACGGGGAATCAACCCGGGGACGACGGCCGATATCGTCGCCGGCGCACTGTTTGTCGCGCTCGAAGATGGGCTGGAGGTGTAGACGGTGACTGACTGGCCGGTACCCGTCGCAGGACTCGTCGAATCAATCGTCACCACGAACGGGCCAAACGACCGCTGGAACGTCGCTGCGCTGGGACTCGACGGCACCGGAGAGACAGGCGTGACAGCCCGAACCTGGGGGAGGACGCGGACATGGCGAAACTTCCGCGAGCGCGGCGGTGGCTACGTTCAGTTCACTCGTGACCCGGTCGATTTCGTCGAGGCGGCACTGACCGTCAGAGAGACCGACGACCCGATTCTCGACAGTGCCGACGCGTGGGTCGAGGTCAGCGTCGACGCCGTAGACAGCGGCACAGACGAGGGGACAGACTGGGTCGAGTGGCGACTTGATCCGCGCGACAGTGCCATTCGCACGGAGACAGTGCCGGTCACCAATCGTGGCTACTACGCAGTCGTGGAGGCCACAGTCGCCGCTTCTCGGCTGGATGTCGACGCCTACGATACCGAGACGCTTCGTGACCGGCTCTCGTATTTCGAAAGGGTCGTCGAGCGCTGTGGCACCCAGCGAGACCAGGCGGCGTTTGCGAAGGTGCGAGAAGTGATTGCAGACGACGAATAGGCGGGTCGTTTCCACCGCGTGGCCGGGAGGTATCGAATCCTTTTAGGGGGCCAGTGGGTTACGTGGGTGCAACGATGGCCATCAAACCCGCCTACGTAAAGAAGACAGGAAGACTTCTGATGGAACGATACCCGGAAGCGTTCTCGACCGACTTCGAACACAACAAAGACCTGGTCGACGAACTGACCAACATCGAATCCAAAGGGGTTCGAAACCGAATCGCTGGCTACGTCACCCGTAAACAGGGTTCCCCAGTCGAAGCCTGATTCTGGAACTTGTTGTCGCCCTATCGCATCGCAGCCACAGCCACGCCGCTTTTCGCTTGTCGCACAGAAACCCAAGCAACAGCTAGCTCTCGTCGCATCACTCGCTCGGCGTATGGGTGCGTGGAACATTTCCAAACTGTTTTGACCCACCCTTGCCCTACGGGAGCGTATGACAGTACGTGCAGGCATCCTCGGTGCGACTGGGGCAGTCGGACAGCGGCTCATCCAGTTTCTCGAACCGCATCCGGACTTCGAGATTGCGGCGCTGACCGCAAGCGCAGACAGTGCGGGCAAGAACTACCGCGAGGCCGCCAAGTGGCGCATCAATATGCCGATTCCGGACGACGTGGCGTCGATGACCGTCGGCGAAACGACGCCGTCGGACGTGCCAGACGACGTGGATATCATCTTCTCCTCGCTCCCATCGAGTGTCGGCGAAGCAGTCGAACCGGAGTTCTGTGAGGAAGGGTATGTCGTCTCCTCGAACTCATCGAACGCCCGTACCGACCCCGACGTGCCACTGACGGTACCGGAGGTCAACCCCGACCACCTCGACCTCATCGAGGTCCAGCGCGACGAGCGCGGCTGGGACGGCGCCCTCGTCAAGAAC
>CAZFOF010000183.1:0-4810 GCA_964520265.1 uncultured Halobacteriales archaeon
GCCGATGTGGGCCTCTGTGGACTTGTTGTAGGGCGTCTCCGCAATCTCCTCTTCGAGTTCCCGAATCTCCTCTTCGAGCCCCATTATGCCTGTTTCGGCTCCCCGGACGCATTAGGGCTTTCGTCCACGGACGGGCTGGTGTGTGTGGGCACGGCTCACCCGCGCATGAGGTTCATAATCTCGTCGACGACGGTCGGTTCGACCGCGACGACGTAGGTGTGTCCGGGTTCGAGGGCGGTCTCCGGGCCGGCAATCTCGTCACCGGCGGCGTTGGAGACGAACAGACTCCCCCGGGGCAGTGAAATCTCCGAGAGCGTCCGACCTGCGGCTGGAGCCCCCTCTTCGACACGGATTTCCAGAATATCGACTGTTCCCGTCGCGTCTTCCAGTGCACTCACGTCAGGTTCGATGGCGTTGGCGGCGACTCTCGCACCGGCCCGTTCGGGGAAGATGACGTTGTCGACGAACTGGTCGAACTCGTCGTCTGGCTCGCGTTCCGTCCGGATGACCGTCTGGACGGACTCTGTCAGCTCTTTGGCCATCATCGCAATCGCGAGGTTGGTACCGGTGGTGTTCGTGAGAGCAGCGACCACGTCGGTGCGGTCGAGGTCGACCTGTTTGAGGATACTCGGTCGCGTAGCGTCGCCTTCGATGACCGTGGCGATGTAGTCGTCGCTGATTTCGTCGGCTTTGACTGGGTCGGATTCGATGACGACAACGTCGTGTCCCCGGTCGTCGAGTGTCTCCGCTGTCCGGTGTCCAACGCGTCCCCCACCCGCGATTACAACTCGGAAATTCCCGTTCATACGTCAATCGTCAACCTCCCCCGAAATAGTAGTGTCCGTGTCGACGTCGGTTCTGGCTGTGGGCTGTGAGCGAAACGCTTTCCGTGCGAAGTACGCGACGACGCCAAAGGCAATCCATCCTGCACTGAGCAACAGTGCAAGCGGGTCTTGCTGGACGAGAAAGGCAATGAGAACCAGCGTCAACACGGAGTTGAGGACGATACCCAACACGGCCGGAATCGGATAGAACGGCATGGTGTAGGGGCGGTTCATGTTCGGCCGCTCCCGCCGGAGTTTGATGACTGCACCGTTGACGATGATAAAGGACAGCAAAAAGAACAGACTCGACATATTGCCGGCACTTTGCGTCGGGAGCACGACGGAACTCAACATCACGATAGCACTGGCGAGAATCGCCACGAACGGCGTCCCGTACTGGTGGTGGATGGTACCAAATCGCGGGAGCAGTTGTTTTTCCCGTCCCATCGAGAAGGCGACGCGAGAGGATGCGATGACGACGGCGTTGAGTGCCGTCAGCGTCGAGAAGACCGCACCGAAGACGATGAGTGCACCCCCGTTCTGGATGATCGGCAGCCCCGTCGGCATAAAGGAAGTTGCAGCAGTCGCGATACCGGCCTCACCGGCCTCTGCGAGTCCACCTGCACCGAGTGTCCCGATGGCCACCGTGACGACCAGCAGGTAGACCACGACGGTGGCGGCCAGACTGATGAAGATTGCTTTGGGGATGTTCTCTCTGGGGTTTTCGACTTCCTCGGTCACCGTGGTGATGAGGTCGTACCCCTCGAAGGCGATGAAGGTCAACCCCATCGCCGAGAGAATTGCGAAGACACCGCTGCCCTCGGGGAGCAGTGGGTCGAAGTTATGCAGGGTGAAACTCGCCTCGCTGGAGCCACCCGCCGACCAGAAGCCAAAGCCGATGAACACCACGAGGATGCTGACTTTGATGATGGTGAAGATGGTCTCTGCACTCCCGCTGGCGGCCGTCGAGACGGCATTCAGTGCCACGAGCAAGGCGACGGCGACCAGTGCCAGGCCGACCTTGGCAGGGATAGCGACCGGCAGAAGTGGGACGGCGACTGCGCCGACCTGGTCGGGCGCGGCGGTCAGTCCATAGACGTGCAGCAACTCCAGGAAGTTGGGTGCAAATCCGAGCGCGTACAGCCCGCCCGCAATCATATACGCAAACCAGAGCATCCAGCCCATGATAAACGAGGAGAGGTCATCGAAGATTTCGCGGACGAAGGCGTAGCCGCCGCCGGATTTGGGAATCGCAGACGCAAGCTCCGCGTAGGAAAGACCGGTAAATGCCGTGACAGCGCCGTTGAGCGCGAACACGAAGATAGCGGCTGGCCCGGCAATCTCCGCGGCAAGCCCCGTCAACACGAAGATACCGGCACCAATCATCGCACCCATCCCAATCATCGTCGCATCGAGCAACCCCAGTTCGGCCGCCGGTGCACGCTCACCACTACTACTCATTGTACCCCTGTGTTAGACCAAGGAAATTAGTTGTTCGGGTCACTCGCCGTGTGCTTTTGCCCCTCCAGGCCGTTCACGGACGTATGAATCGCCGCCAGTATCTGACCGTCACCGGAGGCCTCCTCGCCGGACTGGCCGGGTGCAGCGACGGGAGTTCGCCGAGTGACACGACCGATACGACGACCGACGGAATGGGAGCGACCGCAACACCGACCGACGGGCTGTCGGCGCGGCCCGACACCGTCGGGTTGGACACTGTCGCCAGCGGCCTCCGTGCACCGGTAGATATGGTCTTTGCGCCCGAGGCCGACCGCCGCTACATCGCACTCCAGGGGGGCGTCGTCCGCGTCCACGAATCGGACGGACTCCGCGAGCAACCACTGCTCGACCTCCGCGACCAGGTGACCGCCGGCGGCGAGAAAGGACTGCTCGGCATCGCCTTGCACCCGGAGTTTGCCTCGAATCGTCGATTGTTCGTTCGATACTCCGCGCCCACACGCGAGGGCACGCCGTCGTCGTTCAGCCACACGTTCGTCCTCTCGGAGTTTCGGGTCGCGGAGGACGGTCGCTCGGTTCGTCCCGGCAGCGAGCAGACACTGCTGGAGATTCCAGAACCCCAGGGCAATCACAACGCCGGAGATATCGTCTTCGGTGCCGAGGGGTACCTCTACGTCGCTGTCGGCGACGGCGGGGCCGGCGGCGACCAGGGGAGCGGACACGTCAACGACTGGTACAACGACGTCGCCGGCGGCAACGGACAGGACGTCCAGGCGAATCTCCTGGGGAGCATCCTCAGACTGGATGTCGACGGCGGCGATGGCTACACCGTTCCCGACGACAATCCGCTGGTCGACGAACCCGGACTCGACGAACACTACGCCTGGGGCTTTCGGAACCCCTGGCGACTCGCCGTCGACGGCGACGACCTCTACGCCGGCGACGTCGGACAGAACAGATTCGAGGAGATAGACCGCGTCGTCGCGGGCGGCAACTACGGCTGGAACGTCAAGGAGGGGACACACTGCTACGGGGCCGACGACTGCCCGGACGTCGCGCCCGAGAGTGTCCGCGGCGACGAGTTACTCCGCGACCCCGTCGTCGAGTATCCACACGGAAACGCCGCAGTCAGTGGAATTTCGGTCATCATCGGGAACGTCTACCGCGGCAGTGACGTCCCCGGGCTGGAGGGACTGTTCGTCTTCGGCGACTACGCCGCGGGCGGGGAACTGTTCGTCGCCGACCCGAGCACGGACACCGACTGGCCGACGGCAGTCGTGCCGGTCACCGACAGCCACGCCGGCAAACTCCAGCAGATACTCTCGTTCGGCCGTGGCGACGACGGAATGTACGTGCTCGGTATCGGCGAAAACGGCGGCGGCATCCACCGCATCGTCCCAGCACCGGGAACGGAGTGAATCTGCCATCGATTCGACACACTAATACGCGAAGAAGAATCACATCCGATAATGACAAGCGTGGATCAACTCCGCAGCAGTACGCAGATTCTGCTCCCAGAGGAAGCCGTTCAAGACCTTCGTGAAGATCTACAGAGCCGATTTACGGTTACGCTTCACACCGAGGGAGAGGGGGTGCGCATCATCGGGAGTCCGGTCGTTATCAAGGATGTCAATCGGTTTTTGACCCGAAACGGGGTTGCTGTTCCCTGAGAGAGAGACAAAACGACTCTGTGGCCGTCTCACAGACGAACGGTGAAAAGCAACCCTTAAAACCGCCCGAACGGATGGTCGGATATGGCTGATACTATCGAAGTGCTCGTTCCCGGTGGAGAGGCCAACCCCGGCCCGCCGCTCGGCCCGGAACTTGGCCCCACCCCCGTCGACGTGCAGGCTGTCGTCGAGGAAATCAACGACCAGACCGAGGCCTTCGACGGCACCGAAGTGCCCGTCACCATCACCTACGAGGAGGACGGCTCCTTCGAAATCGAGGTCGGTGTCCCGCCGACGGCCGAACTCATCAAAGACGAGGCCGGCTTCGACACTGGCAGTGGCGAACCCCAGGAAGACTTCGTCGCCGACCTCTCGGTCGACCAGGTCAAACAGATTGCCGACCAGAAGCAGACCGACCTGCTCTCCTACGACCTGAAAAACGCCGCGAAGGAAATCGTCGGTACCTGCACCTCGCTGGGTGTCACCATCGAAGGCGAGAACCCCCGCGAGTTCAAGCAGCGCATCGACGACGGCGAGTACGACGACGTGTTTGCGGACGAAGCGGCGGCGTAGTCAGCAAACGCTCGAAAATCGAGTGTAACGAGGTTTTCGGTGTCTTCGCCGACGAAGCCGCTCGATAACGCGGCCGACGAAGCGACGACTTGCGGACGGCTGTTGCTGCGATATCTCCACTGTGACCCACAGCAGGTATCAGCGCCGATAGCCTGTGAAACGGCAGTACGGCAGCGGGCCACAGGGAAGGGTCTGGTTCGACGGTTTTAAGTTTCACATCGGCGTGTGGTCGGACGAGACAGGCGTAGGCCTGTTTCACTGACCCGTAGGAGCCATCGGCGCACT
>CAZFOF010000184.1:0-4774 GCA_964520265.1 uncultured Halobacteriales archaeon
ACCTTTGCCCGCCGGCACCGTGCGAACCTTGGGCTCGTTTCCGTCGTCCGGGTTGTGATAGACGAGCACGTCCTGCAGTTCCTCCTTCGGGAGGAGCTGGCTCATTGCTTTGGCAAGCATCGACTTCCCCGTCCCCGGCGACCCAATCATCATCACGTGGCGGCGCTGCTTGGCCGCTTTCTTTACGATATCGCGGGCAGTGTCCTGCCCGATGACCTGGTCGACGAGCCTGTCGGGAACCTCGATGTCCGCCGACGACTCGATCTGGAGCCCGCCGAGCAGGTGGTCTTCGGCCGCCTCCTCGTCGACCTCGACCCCGGCATCGACTGCAACGTCGCTTCCGAGGTCGGTGTTGTCACCGTTGTCGATGGGCTCGTCGGGAGGGGCCTCGGCCTCCTCGACAACCTCCTCGGAGTCAACGTCCGGGTCGATTCCCGGGGTTTCCTCTTGTTCACTGTTGTTGCTCATATAAACGTTGCTAACACCTGTATGGAAGGACTGTCGACTGATATACTTTCTCCCCTCGCCCAGCGTTGCCTCACTACAGAATCGCAATACAGCGGCGGGTACTCCTCGGTGATAGCTCGAACTGGAAGCCCGTTTGATTTTTCAAACCGGCCCCCGAGAGATAGATAAATGGATACTAAACGCGGATTTGTTGTCGGCCGCTTCCAGCCGTTTCACACCGGCCACGAGCATCTCGTTACCGATATCGCCGAAGAAGTCGACGAACTGGTCATCGGCATCGGGAGCGCCGGCGACTCTCACACCAAGCGCAACCCATTCACCGCTGGCGAGCGTGTGATGATGATTACCAAGACTCTGGAGTCGCTCGACATCACCACCTACGCAGTCCCCATCGAAGACCTCAATCGCAACTCGGTCTGGGTGAGCCACGTCGAGAGTATGTCCCCGCGATTCGACATCGCCTACTCGAACAACCCACTCGTCATTCGCCTGTTCCAGGAAGCCGACGTCGAGGTCAGACAGACGGGGATGTTCAACCGCGAAGAACTGAAAGGCAGCGAGATTCGCGAGTTGATGGTCACAGATGGCGACTGGGAGGAGTACGTCCCGCAGCCAGTTCAGGAGGTCATCGACGAAATCGACGGCATCCAGCGTCTCAAGACCGTCTCCCAGCTCGACAGCACCACCGAGGAGTGACCTACGACCGGGCTTCGACTGCCCTCAGCAGGTCAGTCAGTGCCTGTCTGGCGAAGGCTGTCTTCCGCTCCGCTCGTGACCCCTCGAACTCGTAGCCCTCGACGGTGGTCGTCGAGGACTCGCTCCCCCACGCGCCAGCGTAGGCGACGGCGATGTAGACAGTCCCGACCGGTTTGCCCTCGGTACCGCCGCCGGGGCCGGCGATACCCGTCGTGGCGACGCCCCACGTCGTCCCGGCCGTATCCCGGACACCGCGCGCCATCTCACCGGCGACGGCTTCCGAGACGGCTCCGTCGCTGTCAAGGCTCTCCCGACTGACGGCCAGTAACTCCTGTTTTGCGTCGTTCGAGTACGTCACGACCGACCGCTCGAAGTAGTCACTCGACCCCGGGACATCCGTCAGCAGCGACCCGACGAGCCCACCGGTACACGATTCGGCGACCGCAACTGTCGCGTCGGTCTCCCGCAGACGGACTCCCACTCGTTTCTCGACTGGTGGTTCGGTGTCCATGTGGACTCTCGCTGACAGCGACCAATCAAACCACTGGTCGACGCGCTAACTTACAAGAGTGACTCGGACAAAGGCCGGTGTATGATAACGCTCAGTACCGACTTCGGCACTCCCTACCCGGCGGCGATGAAAGGCGTCATCATCCAGCAGACCGATGCGCGTCTCTTCGCGCGACTACCTTCTGGCTTCGCCAGGTGCTCCCGTACTTTCCGCCCGCGGTTCATCTCGTCGTCGTCGACCCTGGTGTCGGCACGGGTCGGGATGCACTGGTCGTCCGCGCTGGCGAGCACGTCCTCGTCGGCCCGGACAACGGTGTCTTGCTGCCGGCCGCCCGTCGCCTCGGTGAGGAGGTCGAGACCTTCGAGATTGCGTACGACCAGGAACGCGGTGACCCAGATGCGGCCCCGACCGAGCAGTCCTGGCCGCTCCAGCCGAGTAGTTCGACGTTTCACGGCCGCGACCTCTTTGCGCCCGCTGCGGCTCACATCCACGAGGCTGGACGGGCCTCCTTCGAGACCGACGAGGGGTTCACCCCGGCGAGCGACGTGACAGACCTCGTTTTGCCCGACCCGGAACTGGAGGAGGACGGCGCTCTCGGCGAGGCGCTTGCTGTCGACGACTTCGGCAACGTCATCACCAACATCCCCGGCTCGGTGCTTACCGAACGCTTCGGCGACCACGTCAACGTCAACGGCGTCTGGGCGTCGGCACGCCGTGCCTACGACATGGTCGACACCGGCCACCGCGTCGTAACGGTCGGGAGCCACGGCAACGTCGAACTGGCGGTTAATCAGGGACGAGGAGACGACATCTTCGGTGTCCACGCCGGCGGACGCGTCCGTCTGTCGTGGTAATCGTCACTCCGCCGCCTCGCGGATACAGTCGAGCACCTGCCGACGGTCACCGCCGGGTTGTGCCGTGACCGTCACGCTCGTCTCGCCGCCGACGCGGGCCACGGCCGTAGAGAGGTCTTCGAGCGGATAGATACCGCCAGCCATCTCGAAGGAATCCGTCGTCGCCCACAGTGCCGCCCAGACACGGACTTGCAGTTCTGGATTCACGTCGGTGACTCCGACTGCCGTGCCCGAGAACGGATAGCCGGCGTCGTACTGGAAGGCTTTGGCAGTGCGACGCCCGCGCAGACGGAGGTCTTTCGACCCGGTTCGCTCGACGCCGACCAGTCCATCCTCACCGAGACTGCGCTTGAACTCGCGGCTCGCGTACTTCGCGGCGATGTCTAACACCCGCTCGGTGGTCTTCTCGCCCGGTGGCGGCCGGCTGAAGGAGAGGCCTGTGGTAAACACCGCCCGCGGGGTCTGTTCGACAGCCTCGGTGAACAGCGGGCGAAACTCCTCGAGGAAGTCGGGGTCTTCGTACACTGCGTTGACCGCTTCGACGGTGACGATTGGGGAGTCAAAGGCCGTTTCACTCCACTCCTCGACTTTCTCCCAGGGTGCACTGTCGACGTGTGGCGGCTGGGTCACACGCGACAGTAGGGACTCGACGGGGGTGAACGTTTCCGAAAAAATGGGGCGATTGCGTTATTCGGCGGAGATGACGTCGTCGATGCGGACGATCATCGTCGCGGCTTCGGTCGCACTCTCGATGGCCTCGCTTTTGACGGCGGCAGGGTCGAGAACGCCGTAGTCGACGGGGTCGTCGATGAGACCCGTCTGGCCTTCACTGATGATGCCCGCGCGGCCGGTCGACTCGTGTTCGGCACGGAGGTCGACCAGCGCGTCGATGGGGTCGAGACCGGCGTTCTCCGCGAGCGTTCGCGGGAGCACGTCGACGGCGTCTGCGAAGGCTTCGACGGCCAGCTGCTTGCGGCCCTCGATGCCGGCGGAGCTTTCGCGGATGTGGTCGGCGATTGCGACTTCCGTCGCGCCAGCGCCGGGGACGACGCCGCCCTCGTCGATTGCGGCCGTCACGACATCGAGTGCGTCACGGAGCGCGCGTTCGAGTTCGTCGACGACGTGGTCGGTGCCACCACGGGCGAAGACGGTGACGGCTTCGGCGGCTGCGCCGCCTTCGACGAAGGCGAGTTCGTCGTCGCCGTACTTTTCGACGCGAATCTGACCGGATTCGCCCAGGTCGCCGGCTTCCAGCGTGTCGACAGAGCCGACACGGGTTGCGCCGGTCGCCGAGCAGACTGACTGCACGTCGTCGCTGTCGATGCCCTCGAATGCGAGGATGTCCTCCTCGGCGAGGTAGGCACCGACGCGGTCATCGACGTCGCCGTCGACGAACACGACGTCTGCGCCGACTGCTGCGATGTCTTCGGCGTAGCCGCGAAGTTCCTGCTCTTCGGCCTCGATGGCCGCGTTGAGCTGGTCGACGTTGGAGACGTTGTATTCGGCGTCGACGTTGCTCTCGCTGACTTCGAGGTCGGCGTCGACGACAGCGATGGCGGCGTCGGCGACGTTGCGCGGCATCTCGTCGCTGACCGGTTCCTCGTCGACGATGACGCCCTCGATGAGTTCCGTCGCAGAGGAGGAGGCTCCGGCCTGTGCGTGAATCGTGATGTTGTCGCGGTCGACACCTTTCTCGCGGTCACCGTTGACGTGGCTGACCGCATCCACGACGGTCTGCGCCAGTGCTTCGGCGGCCACGTCGCCGGTGCCTTTGCCGGTCATGCTCGATTCGGCGACCTCGACGAGTTGGTCGTCGCTGACGCTTGCGTCCAGCGTGACCTCGTCGATGGCTTCCTGTGCGAGGGTTGCACCCTCGTGGTAGCCTTCGACGATTGTCGTCGGGTGCACGTCGTCGTCGAGCAGGTCTTCGGCCTTCGAGAGCAGTTCGCCGGACAACACGGCAGCCGTCGTCGTGCCGTCACCGACTTCCTCTTCTTGCGTGTCGGCGACATCGCTGAGCATCTGTGCGGCCGGATGCTCGATGTCCATCTCGTCGAGGATGGTCGCGCCGTCGTTCGTGATGACGACGTCGCCGTCGTCGGAGACGAGCATCTTGTCCATCCCCTTCGGACCGAGTGTCGTCCGTACGGACTCGGCCACGGCCTTCCCGGCCGTGATGTTCGAGGACTGTGCGTCCTTGCCGGAGGTCCGCTGGCTGTCCTCGCTGAGAATGAAGAGGGGCTGT
>CAZFOF010000185.1:0-4743 GCA_964520265.1 uncultured Halobacteriales archaeon
GTAACTGTTCTCCAGTTGGAACGGTGCATCAGTCTCCGTTGGACTGTGCTCGGAGGTGAATTGGTCGATATCCATGATTATGAAGCCAATCGTGAGCGGCTTCACAACCACATTCGAGAGAACCCGACATCAATGTACAGTCAGTGTTTCTGGCTCAGAACCACCGAGTAACACTAAACGCATTGCACAGCCAACGAAACCATATGAGTGGCGCTCGAACCGACACCCATCGACGGCAACAGCCACCGTCGTGTCCACGGGTACCCCCGTTTGCTATCTGGAGTGATCTCGAAGACCGATGACAGACGAGCATTCACCTGCAATACCGATCGACGTCCATCCAGAACCCGTCGTCGCCTACACCGTGCGAGGAGGCCAACCTCTCGTCACGGCGACGAACGAGTGCTTCGAGACGGTCTTCGACAGTATCTCGTCTGAGACGCCAGTGGCAGAACTTTTCACCCAGTGTAATATCGCCAACTCGATAGACAGCGACAAGCCAACGACGCACCTCCATCGTGGGGAGTCGACCAGTTTCTCTCTGGACGGAGCCGGGGAGCACGGTCCCTTCTACGTGCAGGTCATCCCGACCGATGATGATACTGGATACCTTGTCGTCTCCACTCTGGACGATGGTTCCGACCTGGCTGAGACAGCAGGTGTCGGTCAGGTCGCTAGCGTGATAAGCCACGACCTCCGGAACCCCCTCGATGTCGCCAAGGCCCATCTCCGGGCGGCGCGAGAGACGGGCGAGCCTGAGCACTTTGACGCAATCGACAGTGCACACGACCGGATGGAGCAGATTATCCGTGACGTCCTCACGCTTACCCGAGGTCGCAGCGTTGTGACCCCCTCTGAACAGGTCGATATCGAATCCGCTGTTGCGGATGCATGGCAATCTGTCGAGACCGAACGAGCGACACTCGACATCGCGGAGGGGCTTCCAACGACGACGGCAGACCCCGACCGTATTCGACGATTGTTCGAGAATCTGTTCCGAAACAGTATCGAGCACGGTGCAGACGACCGGCAGTCCGCGGAATCACCTGGCGATGGCGATACTCCAAGCGAGATAACGATTCGAGTTGGCGCTCTCGAGAACGGGTTCTATATTTCCGACGACGGTTCGGGTGTTCCGCTGGATGAGCAAGAAACGGTCTTCAGACCAGGATACTCGACGAAAGACCGCGGCACTGGGCTTGGTCTTGCTATCGTCGAAAAAATCGTCTCTGGTCATGACTGGAACCTGTCACTCACCACAGCTCAAGATGGTGGGGCGCGTTTCGAGGTTCGGTTCTGATGGCTACCGGACTGCCTGTCACACGAACCGATAGACCATTGTCGACGGCTGGGGATACAACGATGTATGGATGACCGACTCCAGCAGGCACCCGTCGGTGTCCTCGAGGTAGCGGCTGACGGGACTGTGGTCGGTATCAACGAGGTTGCCCGAGAGCAACTCCGACGGAGTGACGACCCAGCGGGGGCCCCAATCTACGAAATATTCCCCCGCTCGGTCGAGGATTCGCTACTGGATGCGCTGGGGGGCGAGTCCGTCACCGACACGACGTTCGAAGAGTACTATCCCAACCTCGAGCAGTGGTTTTCCATTTCGGTTGTCCCCACAGATGATGGTGCTACCGTCTACATAGAGGACACAACGAAGCGTCGTCACCACGAGAAAGTCGTTGAGCGACTTCGAAAAGAACGGCAACGAACAGCAGTCATTGACGAAGTCCTCTCGGGAGTGTTGGCTGAACTCGTCGGTGCTTCCTCACGAGAAGAGATTGCAGAAACGATCTGTCGGGAACTTGGCGAAACCGAGTTATACGAATTTGCCTGGGTCGGTGAGCGAGATATTGGAAGTGACGAACTCGTCATCCGTGCCGCGGCCGGCGAAACTGGCGAAACCTTCGATGCGGTTCGTGAGGCCATCGACGACACGACAGTGACGCCTGAAGAGCGTGCAATCGAAAGTGGGAGTCTTCAGACGATTCAACCCCTCGCAGACGGTTCGGACGTGCCGGACGCAGTTCGGATGGCAGGCTTTGCAGACGGTGTGCAGTCCGTGCTGGCGATTCCACTCCTGTATGGCTCGAACGTACACGGCGTGGTCGGAATCTACGCCACCGGAACGGATGCGTTCTCCGAGCGGGAGCGCACCAGCTTCGAGACGCTCGGCGAGGTGGCTGGTTTCGCAATCACAGCGGTTCGGAATCGGAACCTGTTGCTCTCAGACGACGTCACGGAACTCACGCTCAACGTCGGGAACGACTCCGTTCTGGCACTGCTCAGCGGAAGACTCGATACTGAATTTGTGCTCGAGGGGTTAGTGCCACATGGAGACGATGCCTTGCTCTGTTTCGTCACGGGCAAAGATGTCGAGATTGACGCGGTTGCTGACGCAGCAGCTGATATCGGGGGGATTGGGAACGTGCGACCGATCCGTGACTCCGATTCAGGTGGGACTGTCGAGATCGAGGTGCGTGGGTCGGTACCGTTGCTCGCAGTCTCGTCACTCGGCGGCACGATTCGACAGGCCGATTTCGACGGCGGCACTGGCCAGGTCGTCGTGGATCTCCCGCCTGACAGCGACGTGCGGAGAATTGCAGACGCAATCAGCCGCGATTACGACGCCGAAGTCGTCGCCAAACGCGAACGGGAACGGTCGGTGACAACTGTCCGCGAATTGCACGACGAGTTTGATAACAGTCTGACGGAGCGACAGAAAGCCGTGCTCCGGACAGCCTACCTCGCGGACTATTTCGAATCCCCGCGGGGGAGTACGGCCGAAGAAGTCGCCTCCTCGCTCGACATCACTGGCTCGACGCTCCTCCACCATCTCCGCGCAGGGCAACGAAAGCTCCTCGATGCGTATTTCGACGATACCCCGAACACGACGTGATCGGTCGCCGGGAGAGTCAGCGAGAGATGCAATTCGACGTACTCAGAGTTCTTCACGCCCAATCTGGTCGAACTGGTCGAGAATATCGTCGTCGTCGAGCAGTCGACGGGCACGCTTTTCGAGGCGTTGCACGCGTTCGTCGATCTCGGTGTAGCCGTCGTGGCTCTGCCGCTGTTCAGAACTCATCTCTGCGTTGAGAATCGCACGTTTCGATTCGACGCTGAAGTAGTCTCCAAGGGTTTCGTACGCGAGAACCTGGCGCTGTTGGTCGATGACGGCGTGGACATCTTCGCGGTCGACGGGTTTGCAAAGGTAGTCGTCGAACGGCATCTCGAGGACATCGAACTCTGGGTCAACTGCGGTCACCATGACGATGCGCCCGTAGTACCCGCGCTCGGTGAGTGCTTCCAGCACGTCATCGCCCGACATCCCGGGCATATGGCGGTCGAGGAGGACGATATCTATGGGTGATTCGTCGATGATGGAGAGAGCCTCGTCGCCGCTGTAGGCTGTCTCGACACCACAGTAGCCCCGTAGCCGGAGCGCGTACGCGTCGGCAACTTCGCGCTCGTCGTCGACAACGAGTGCGCGTAGATCATCCGTAGCATCGATTTCCGGCATCTGTTTTGATACTTCAGCTACAACATGTGGCTGCGCCACCATAATTGATGTCCATCGTCGCTCCGCATATCCGGGATAGCCAACTCTTCGAAGCCACTCACTCAGACTGGTGGGGGATTGTCATCTGCACTGTCGTTCCATCTGTCGTATCGAAGGCGAGTTCGCCGTTGAGTTTCGTGACACCCCATGTGAGTTGCCACAGACCCAGCCCGGTACCGTGCTTGAGGGGCGTTTCACTGCCGGCGTCAATCGAGGCGAGTTCCGAGTCGGGAATACCAGGCCCGTCATCCGCAACGGCAATCCTGTATCCATCCGGGAGCGTCTCGACAGTGATGGTCACCGACTCCCGAGCGTACTCGAAGGCGTTTTCGATTGCGCTCTCCAGTGCCGCACGGAGCGCTCGCCAGTCGGTACAAAGCGGTGCCGTCTCGGGAATATCGAGCGTAACCTCCAGGTTCCTGTCAGTCGCAGTCAGTTCCCTGACGACAGCCGAGAGGTCTTTCTCCGACTCGTTTGTCGGGCGTGACACCAGTTTGTCAGTCGACCGGGCCTTGGAACTGAGCATCGCCAGTTCGTCCGCCGAGTCGAGAATCGTGCTGGCGTGATTGCTGTCGGCCTCGTCTGCGACGGCTTCGGCGTTCCCCTTGATGACGTCGATTCTGTTGCGAATGTTGTGCCGGAGAACGCGGTTCAGCACTTCGAGACGCTGCTTTCGCAACTGTCGTTCAGTCACGTCACGCAGACTCAGGAGATAGCCGAGTCGGCGGTCGTGCTGGTCGGTAAAGGCAGTAATCTGAGGGTCGAACTTCCGCTTCCCGACGGTCGTATCCAGTTCGACAGTCTCGGTTTCTTCTAACTGTTCGACGGTCGTTCCGAGCAGTGCTGACAGTGGTGTCCCGAGCGGGTTGGTCGGTGAAACCTCGAGTGTCTCGACTGTCGTCTCGTTCATCTTGATAACCCTACTCTCACGGTCGACAACAACGACGAGGTCGTCCGTTTCCCGGGCAATCGCACGTTCACCCAGCGCCCCGGCAGCAGGCGTCGATTCGAACATATCGTACCTGAACACTGCCAGCACGAGCCCAACTGACGGGATTGCGAACGCGAGCGCGTACCCTCCATAGACGGTTGCGTCGACCGTCGCTTCGGGCAATGAACCGACCGAATTGATTACCACGAGTGGTCCCGCCACGGCGATGGCCAGTGTCAGACCCAGG
>CAZFOF010000186.1:0-4205 GCA_964520265.1 uncultured Halobacteriales archaeon
CACCAATCCGAACCAGGTTCTGTCATTCTTGTCTCCGTATATACTTGCCCTGACTGTCGGCTTGACAGGTTGCTCACCGATTTTGCATCGTGATGAGTCTTGAGACGTTGGGAAGGTTATCATCAAAACTGATTATGCGAATCGGTTACAAGCCACGAAGCGTAAGCGTATGCAGATTTGTTGCAGTGGTGTCGCTCAATTCTGAACAACGAATGTCAAAGCAATTAATCAGCATCTCCTGATTCGATACCGGTGTCACCGAGGTCGGTTGTTGTCTCTGCTAACGGTTCTTTTCGGGCACCGTAATCGTATTACCCCGTGCTATTCGTTGGCACTGTCGTTGGTGTTCTCGTTGCAGTGGCCGTTTGTGTTGCAGTGGGTGTTGGCGTTGCAGTGGGCGTTGGTGTTGCAGTGGGCGTTGGTGTTGCCGTTTCCGTGGCTGTTTCAGTTGCTGTCTCCGTTTGCGTGACTGTTGCCGTTTGCGTGGCTGTCTCCGTCTCCGTAGCCGTTTCCGTGGCTGTCTCCGTCTCAGTAGGCGTTGGTGTTACAGTGGCCGTTTTTGTGGCTGTTTCCATCTCCGTAGCCGTTTCCGTGGCTGTCTCCGTCTCACTAGGCGTTGGTGCTGCAGTGACCGTTTCCGTTTCAGTGGCCGGTTCCTTGTTGGATGAAACCCCGACGGAGCTAACAGAAGCCGAACCCCCGTCATCGGATTCAGACGTCTCTGTAAGGGATTTAGACTCGGCCTTCCACCTGCTTGAATTAATGTCGGTGACGTCGGCATTGATTCCGACGGTAATCGTCTCGCCGTCGCTCAGTAGCGAGGTCGTGGGGCCGCCGGAGAGGGTGGCCATCATGAGAACGACAACCGCCGCAAGCGCGAGCAATGACTGCTTAGTCATCTGACTCACCCTCTGAACTCTCGTTGGTGCTTCCTGGTGCGCGATTCTCAGGATCACTCCCAAGAGGGTCGAACGGCGATTCGATCTCCGCTGCTGGGGTATCAGTCTCGTCGTCCGGGGAGGGAATCTCGTCTGGGAAGATGATTTCGTTCTGGTCGGAATCAGTCGGGAGCAAGTCGTCTGCTGGTGACTCATCGACCTCGGTTGCAGTCTCAGTCTCGGACTCAGAATCGGACTCGGCTACCGTCTCGTCCGCTCCCGCGGCCCCGCCACCGAAGACGTACACGGAGGCAAGTAAGAGGAACGCCGTTGCAACGCTCCCTGCCGCAGCAAACGACCAGACCTCCAGTGTGACGTAGGCGACCCAGAGGCTATATCCCAGGAACATGACGAGAATGATCAATGCGAGCTGGAGCTCCGGGGCAGTGAACGTCATCTCTCCGTCATCACCGTCGTCGCCGGTGTCCGCCGTTGCGTGCTCGGGACTGTCGCTGGCAGTCGCCTCGCTCGCACTGGCGGCGCTGGCGTCCGTGGCCTCCCCAGCCGAACTCTCATCGTCGGAGTCCGTTTGGACGGACTTCGTCAACTCCCAGATTTCCGAGAGCACGAGCAACACCAGCGGCACAACAAACAACGCGACGAACCCCATCTGGGTGTTCGTAAAGCGCAGCACGTAGCCGAGATAGGGAATGACGAACAGATAGCCGCCGATCGACATCACTTTGCCTTCGATGTCGCCCGGCGAGACGAGTTGCTGATCCGGATTTTCGTTGGCATCACCCTGGGTTCTGAACGCGGGAGCGCCCTCACCGTCGGCGACCTCGACAACGCGGTGGGTCGTCGGTCGAGTCTCACCGCCTCGTCGGAACGTGATCACGTCACCCTGCTCGATAGCCGACGCGTCGACGCTGTCGGTGATGATCACGTCGCCCGGACTCATCGCGGGCTCCATACTGCCGGAGAGAACGACGTAACTTCCCTGCCCACCGACGACCTGGGGCACCGCGTAGATGACGAAAGGGATAACGATAGCGATGAGCAATATCACGCCAGCGATGCTGGCGAGTCGCCGCCATGGAATGCGGCCACGAATCGTTTGTGGCTCACTGTCGTTGGTATCGTCGGTGTCACTCATGGTCAATCACCATCGTAGTCGAATTTTATTTGTGTCCCCTCGAACGTCGCATCGTCATCGTCTTCGATGACCCGTTCAGCGACGGTACAGGCTATCGCTTCATCTCCATTGTCGTAGGCGCCATCGTCTGTCGAAATGTGCGCGGTCGCATCGTCGTCTTTCGGCATTGCCGTTCCAGACGTGATAGTGCGCCCGCTATAATCGTATATCGTCAGGTACGGGCCTGCTTTCACGACGACAGCGCGCACGTCTGTGTCCGTCTCCCAGTCGACCGACAGCGGTTTGCCGTCGTCGTTGCGGCTGTTGACCGCGACGAGTTCGGGGTCGGGGTCGTCGTCAGCACAGAACGCGATGAAACTGATAGCCTTTGTTGAGTTCTCGGGTGGCACTGGACACTCCGAACGCGTCGCGTACGGCGATGTTGTCCCATCGTTGTACCGGCATTGTAGAGCCTGAAAGTCCATGACAACAGAAAGCGATTCCTGACCGGCATAGGTATCCGGCAATTTCGCTTCCAACTCCAGTTCGATGTCCTCATCTGGTTGCAGACACGCTCGTTGATTACCGGGGTCGACAACACCGGACGGCGTAAGCGGCACCCCGTTTCGCAAGTCGTCTGCAACACTGCGGAGTGTGCCCTTTGCAATCGTGTCACGGTCTTTGTACGAAAGAGTCACCTTGAGATCCTCCGCGAGCGTCGATGCGGCCGGACAGCCCAGTCGAAGCCAGGGATAGGCCGGATTGCTTGACTCCGAAAGGGAAACCGTCAGGTCGGCCTCGGCCTCGAGCGAGTCGTCGGTGAAACGCAGGGGCAGTGTCGCACGGCCCTCGCTCGAACCAGACTCAGAGCCGTCATCGAGGGCCCAGTCGACCGCAAGGTCGATGACGCCAGTCGCCTGTGTGTGATCAGTCGTCTCCTCAGTATCGAAAAATATCGCGGCCGTACCGCTCCCGAAGACAGCGCCGGTGCTCCCGGCCGCGGCAAGCGCAGAGAGCACTTTACGTCGGTTTAACCCTGATTGTTCCATCCTGCTGCTCCGGATTGAACCGCTGATTTCCCCCGCTGTTCACCAATCGTTTTGCGTTCATATTACTACTTGCCAGGCACTTAGTTCTTGACTCCCCAACAGTTCTGTACGCGAGACAGGGAGTGGATAACTGGAGTGTCATTGATTCCCCCCACATTGTTCGGCGGTGACGAGACAGTCGAAGACGACTGAATCGCCCTGTGCTTCGTTGATACCGGTGGCATCCGACTCGAACGACCACCCGAGAGAGATGGTCACTCTCTCACCGACACTGAGACACCCACCGGGTGTCAGTGAGACGTTGTCGACCGCGTCGGCAACCTCGGCGAGTGTCCCTTCGGCACCATCGGCGACGAGCCCTTCGCCAAAGTCCTGGACGCCGTTGTTGGCTCCAAATACGTCGATGTTTGCCAGGCCGCCATCGTACCAGACTGCCGTCTGCAGGAACTCCTGTAGCTCGCCTGTATCCGGGGTGTCATCACCGACAACCGATTCGGGTTCGCTCAGCCCATTTTCGGCTGTTTCGGTGAGTGAAAGCGTCAGTCTGGGGTCGACGTCGGGGTTGTCGTCCTCGCTGGTGGATTCGAGGCTGAGACGAACGCTCAAAACGCCATTGTCGCCCGGCATCACGTCCTGCAACGAGAGTACTGCACCCGTCTCTGTCAGTCCATCCGTCGTGTCTTCGAGCACTGTCCCGTTGTACGTCTCACGCCAGTCGGCGGTCAGTGTCACTCCATCGAAACTCTGGATTGTCGTCGTATTGGTGAACCCCTTCGCACCATCGGTGAGGAGCCCGAACCCCGCCAGCGATGCCACACCAGAGGCTCCCAGCCCGGAGAGCAGCCGACGTCGCGTGAGGGTGGGTGGTATCATGCTGTCCGTTCGTGGGCGTGCCCAGGAGTGCAAAGCACTGGAGTCTCCCTGCTGGTCTCGGTCAATGTCTCACAGCCGGTTCCGTGTTGTCGCCATCGGTGTCGTTGTGCCATTGTCGTTGTCTTCGAAGACCCACCGGCGGAGTCGAACCGCCGTCGTGCGGGCGAAGTCTGTGTCACGGCGAGACCGTGCCACGTCCCTCCGGCAAAGCCGGAGACGCCGTCCTCCAAGTGGGTTGGGACGCGAGGTTGGGGTGACCGTCGCTGAATT
>CAZFOF010000186.1:4215-4737 GCA_964520265.1 uncultured Halobacteriales archaeon
GGCACGCTGTCAACAACCAGTGTGGGTTATCGAGTATCATACGTTGTAGAGCGTTGCAACCTCCAGATCCGATAGTGCGCGGTCGTAGATTCGAACTTCGTCAATCCGGCCCTGGAACTTGTACCCGCCACCGATGTAATCGCCAATACGAGCAGGGCCGGACGAGACATCAATAGCTCCGGACACGGACGTAGTTCCCTCGTTGGTTCCGTCGACGTAGATGTTCATCTCGGATCCGTCGTAGGTTCCTGCAACGTGCGTCCAGGTCTGGTCGGGAATGTCTCCGCTGTTGGCGTTCAGCGTATGGACATTTCCGTTGATAATGGTGAAGAACCGAGGCGTACTGGTTCCGTCGTCGAACTTGATACCGTAGTTGTGGTCACGTCCATCGACGACATACACATTGTTCTTCGAACCGTCCCGATAAATCCACGCCGAGACGGTCACGTTCGTCACCCCGAGACTCTGGTCATCGGGTATCTCTACGTAGTCGTCGCTGCCATCGAACAGTCCAGCCTCCGC
>CAZFOF010000187.1:0-4730 GCA_964520265.1 uncultured Halobacteriales archaeon
TCAAAGAGTGTTTCTCTGCGCGTTATCGACGGTAATTTGACCGTTTTCGTCGACAGCAACGATTCGTTCGGGCAGTTTGAATGTGATTGTTACCGGAATTTCCTCATCATTGGTCAATCGTTTTATCGAGTCGCAGTCGATGTGTTCAGAGAGAACCAACTCCAGGTCTGTTGGCTCGACTCCTTTGTCAGCCGCCACAGCATCCACGATGTCTGCGATTACGTAGGACATGATGTTCAAATATAATGTATTGAGGCACATGAGGCCTCTGCATGGTCTACCACGTCTAAGAGAGGCACAGAGCAGTCCTGTTCCAGCGGGGAGAAGTATGTAGCCACAACACACCGGTAGTCGACCGTCGACAGGCGTCTGTCGCCCCGGTGGTGCAACCGGCAAACGGTTTAATCCCGGGGAGAGAAAGGCGAGTATGGACGACGTGGACGGCCAGGAGATGCCGGGGGCAATCGTCGAGGAGTTCCTCAAACGCGAGCAGGGAACCCGACGGCTCCTCGACGAACTGGAACAGCTGTCCATCGAGGGAGAGCACGAGGAGGTACGACGGCGCATCCGCGAGTTCGCCGAGCACAGTCGAAGTACGTTTTTTGCCGTCGCGCTGGCGTTGACCAACTCGAAGCACTTCTTCGGCGACGTGGAGGCACAACTCGGCGTCGGCCCAGCGGACAAACTGCGCGACCTCGCAGACACGTATCCGACGCTGACGGAGCCGTTCTCACTCGTACGAATGGAGGTCGCAAACGACCGGAAAAACCCGCTGACAGGGATGGACGTGACGACCAGCTACCACGCAGAAGAGGAGGTGCCACTCATCGCCTACACCGCACACTCCGGCGAACTCGTTCTCTACGAGTCCCGTGGCTCTCCACAGGAGGTGTTGCAATCCGCGAGTTACCTCGTCCAGGCGACCAACGACGCACTGGAGGCAGCACTCCAGCAAGACCACTCGGTCAACACAGACGAACTCAGCGAACTCATCGACCGTCGTGAGCAACTGGAGTCAGAACTGGGGCAGTTGCGCGACCGTATCGACGATCTCCGGCGGAAACCGGTCGGCGACGAGTGACTACAGCGAGTCGAGCAACCGATCGATGTCTTCTGCAGTGTTGAAGACGTGTACCGACACGCGACAGGCGTGTGGGTCGGGAATCGGACGAATCTGTACGCCGGCATCGCTCAACCTCGCTGCAGTCGCCTCGGGGTCGTCGGCCTCGAAGGCAACCAGGCCGGACTCGTACTCGCGGGGACTCAACAGTCGGTCGCCGAGTCCTTCCTTCAGCCAGCCGGTCAGCCGCTCGATGCGTGACTGAACGGTGTCCATCCCGAGTTCCCCAAAGAGGTCGACGCTTTCTGCCAGACCAACGTACGGCCCGAGCGCAGTCGTCCCGAGTTCGAACCGACTGGCGTCCGGGGCGTAGGTGTATCGCTCGCCCGGTGCATCCCGGTCGACCGAAAAGTAGCCGATTCGGCGGGGATAGAGGTCGTCGAGGTGGTCGCGGTCGATATACAGAAAGCCCGACCCCCACGCGCCCAGCAGCCACTTGTGCCCCGACCCGACGACGAAATCGGCACCCCACTCGGTCACGTCGACGGGCACCTGACCGGGCGACTGGACGGCGTCGACGAGGACGAGCGTGTCCGCATCGTGTGCGATATCGACGATATCGCCGATGGGGAGTCGCGTTCCGAAGTTCCAGGACAGCGAACTCAGACAGAGCAAGCGCGCGTCGGCGACGGCGTCTTGCAGGTCGTCCAGGTCGAGACGACCCCGTTCCGTCGCGAGTTCTCGCACCTCGATGTCCGCCAGGTCTTCCAGTCGCTCCCAGGGGAGTTTCCCCGCCGGATGTTCGAGGTCTGTCCGGACGACCACGTCACCCGGTTCCCAGTCGAGTGCACCCGCGACGTGGTTGATACCCTCGACGGTATTTTTAGTCAGTGCGATTTCTTCCGGTGTCGCTCCGATAAACGGCGCGAACTGTTCGCGGACGCGCTCGCGCGTCTCGCTGGCGACGGGGTACATGCCGTCGCCACAGGGCGCGTCGAACTTGTGATGTCGGTGGTAGTCGGTGACCGCAGTCACGATGCGACGAGGGCTCGGGCCACTCGCGCCCGTGTTGAGATACGCACAGTCTTCGAGTGCCGGGATGTCGGCACGCAACGTCTCGGGATCCATATCCGTACCACGAACGGACAGGATTTCAACCCCCCGGCGGGGTTCACAACGCTCCGGCGACGACTGTCCCAAGACCAACCGCCAGTACCGCGCCGAGAAGGTGCACGACAGCGTTACCGGCCGCCCGCCGTGTCTCGCCAGTCTCGGCGAGTCGCACCGTCTCGAAGGCAAACGTCGAGAAGGTGGTAAACGCCCCACAGAAGCCGGTGCCAAAGACCAGCAGGAGTGAGTTGTCCAGCGGGACGGTCACGAACACGCCGAGCAGGAAACTTCCCAGGACGTTCACCGCGAGCGTATCCGCGGTGTGTGTCTCGATGCGCTCACCCAGCAAGTGCCGCGAAAGCGCCCCGAGGACGCCACCGAGGCCGACGAGCAGGAACGACGGGGTCACGACACCCACCTCGCGACGAGTTGGCCCAACAACACCGCGAGAAAGCCAAGCGTGTAGTTGGCGACGACGTTGAGTGCAGCGAGTTGTGGAGCCAACTGTGTGGTCTCGCTGGCGAACGTGCTGTAGGTGGTAAACGACGAACAGAAGCCGGTGCCGACGAGGAGTCTCGTCTCGGCACTCAGCAGGTCTGCGAGGTGAGCCTCATAGAGGAGAATCCCGAGGAGAAAGGTTCCACCGACGTTGGCGGCGAGTGTCCCCCACGGGAAGACACCGGGAAAGGCGACGGCGACGGCGTAGCGAAGTACCGCGCCGAAAAAGCCACCACCGGCGACCAACACGACGGGGTGGAATCGTCGCCACAGCGACTGGTCAGCCATATAGAAGGCCGAAACATCGTGGCTACTCTTCGGTTTCGGTCTGTGGCCGCACGTCCTCGGTAAAGAACGTTCGGACGAACCTATATTACCCAGGGCGCGACCATCGACGGCCGTGACCGACCGAAGTATCAGGCGCGACGAACGCGCCATCGAAGGGTTGCCAGTTCGACTCGTCATCGCACTCGTCGTCGGCGTCGCGTGTATGGGCGTCATGCTGAACACCGTCTCCGGACTCGGGTCACTGGGCGTGACCGAACTCGACGCCCACCCAGAGCCCGAAGTGGTGAGTCCGGGTGAGACGACGGTGGACGTCCACGTCCGCGACACAGAGGGCAATCCAGTCAGGAACGCAACAGTCATCGCGAAAGGAGAGAGTGCACGACTGTCGGGGGTGAAAACCGCCGAAACCGACCGAAATGGGACGGCGACGTTTACGCTGCGACCCAAATTGGGCCCGAACCAACTGGAGGGGACAGTCACCTTCGACGTGAAACCGCCGAGCGGGAACTACGCCGACCGGCGGTCGAATGCCGGACTCCTGGTGGTTCGGTAAGTTGGCCCAATTTCATCGTGTCGGTGCGTCGGCGTCCCAGTCGATCCAGTCGAGTTCCCACCCCTTCCGTCGCCGGGCGTCGCGTTGGGCGTACTCGCGGTCTTCCCGACGGGTTCGGTTGCGCTCGACGGTATCGGCCTGTTCGCCCTCGACGAGCATCGGTGAGAACGCACACGAACCGAAGTCCCGGACGGTGCCGTCACCCTCGACGACCGAAAGCGTCTGTTCGTGTGCACCAAGTGGCATCACGAGTCGTCCCTGCTCGGAGAGTTGGTCGAGCAACGCCCGCGGCGGCCGAACAGCGGCTGCTTCGAGCAGAATCCGGTCGTACGGGGCGTACTCGGGAAAGCCGTCTGCACCGTCTCGACAGTCGACGAGGACACCCTCGTAGCCGGCACTGGCGAGGTTCTCCCGTGCCTCGTAGACCAGACGGCGCGTGATGTCGACCGCCTGGACGTTGTGTTCGCTGACGATTTCCGCGACGGCGGCTGCAGTGTAGCCGACCCCAGCGCCCACGACGAGCACGGAGTCGTCCGGTCGCACGTCGAGTGCTTCCAGCAGTCTGCCGACAGTGCTGGGTGCCAGCACGCGCGTCCCGAGGCGTTCGAACGCACGGTCTGCGTAGGCTCCGCGTTCGTCCTCGACGAACTCGTGACGGGGGACGGCACGCATCGCGACGGAAACGGACGTACTCTCGACACAGCCTTTGCTCTCGTGTTCGAGGCTGTCGACCATGTCGTCTCGCAGCACCGCCGGTTCCATATCGGTCAGTTGGTGCGGATAGTAATGAATTGTCCGACCGAAGCCAAACCGGATTACTGCAGCGGCACGAACCGAACGTGTCCGTGTTCCTCGCGTGAAAGCGAGCCGTCGTCCTGCTTGCGCGCGCGGACGAGTGTCTGTCTGTGCTCGCCAAGCGGTGCGAGCAGGACACCGCCGGGAGCCACCTGGTCGACAACCGATTGCGGGAACGACGAGGCAGCGCAGGTGAGATACGCACGGTCGTAGGGTGCGTGGTCGGGCCAGCCCTGCTTGCCGTCACCAGCGCGAACGGAGACCTCCCCGTAGTCGGCCGCTGCAAGCGTCGTGCGTGCTTGCTCGGCAAGGTCGGTGTGGTACTCGACACTGTAAACGTTCTCGGCACCGACGGCCTCGGCAGTGACGGCGGCGTGGTAGCCACACTCGGTGCCGATTTCCAGGACACGCAGCCCCGGTTTGAGT
>CAZFOF010000188.1:0-4699 GCA_964520265.1 uncultured Halobacteriales archaeon
GTCGAGGAGGCGGCACGGATGGCCGGCGCCCACGACTTCGTCAGCGAACTCGAGGACGGCTACGACACGATGGTCGGCGAACGCGGCGTGAAACTCTCCGGGGGCCAGCGCCAGCGTATCGCCATCGCACGAGCCATCCTGAAAGACCCGGAACTGCTCGTCCTGGACGAGGCGACGTCAGACGTAGACACGGAGACAGAGATGCTCATCCAGCGGTCACTCGACAAACTCACCGCCGACCGGACGACGCTGGTCATCGCACACCGACTCTCGACGATCAAAGACGCCGACCAGATTGTCGTCTTCGACGACGGCCAGATCGTCGAGCGCGGCACCCACGCCGACCTGCTGGACGCGGACGGTCTCTATGCGAATCTCTGGGCAGTCCAGGCTGGCGAAATCGACGACCTGCCACGGGAGTTCGTCGAGCGGGCCGCCCGTCGTCGTGCACAGACCGACGCAGACGACTGACAGGGGAACGGTCGACGCTGCGCGCCGTCAGTCCCGGTCGTACTCCGGGAAGACGAGTGAGACAGTCGTGCCGTCGTCACCGACGGAATCCAGTCGCAACCGACCGCCGTGTTTGTCCGTGACCCATTTGACGAGCCACAGACCGAGGCCGTCGGCGTGCTGGAGTTGCGTAATCTCCCTGTCACCGGTCAGCAGTTCCCACTGTGACTCGGGAAGCCCTTCGCCGTCGTCTGCGACAGAGATTTCGACACCACCACCGTCGACGGGTGTCGCCCGCACGTCGACGCGGCTGGCAGGGTCGTGTTCGACTGCGTTCTCGACGAGTTCTCTGAGTGCGACGAGCAGATAGTCGCTGAAGGGCATCAACTCGGCAGTCTCTGCGGTAACCGTCACCGTCGTCTCCTGGGTGGAGACGCTACCGTCGATGTCGTTTTGCAGGCGTTCGATAGCTACTTCGGCGGGGAGTCCTTCGACGGACGACTCGTCGAAATTGAGAAGTTGCTGGACGGTTTTTGACGTCTCCGAGGCACCGACCAGTTCGTCGCTGGCATCGAGGATGTGCTGGATGTAGTCGTCAGCCCCCGCAGGGAGGTCGAGCTGTCGCAGTTGCTCTGCGTAACCCTGGATGAGCGCCGTCTGGTTGCGAAGGTTGTGTCGCAGCAAGCGATGGAGTACCTTCAGCTGGGTGCCGCGGCGTTTGACTTCTGTCACGTCGGTCAGCAGGACAAAGGCGCGGTCTGTGTCCTCGCTCTCGTAGGGCGCGGCACGGATGAGGTAGTGACGGTCACCACGCGGTGTCTGGACGGTCACCGTGGTATCGAGCGAGGGAGTCGGCGAGCGAACCGAATCCAGTGCGTCAGCGAGTGTCGGTGGCATCGCTGTCTGTACCGATGCAAGCGTCTCGTTCTGTAACTCGGTAGTGTCACAGTCACACAGCGTCGCAAACGCCGGGTTGACACTGTCCAGCGTTGCGGTGCCGTCCTCGTATGTCACGTCGACGACCGGGTCAGAGAGGATTTCGAACAACTCGACGAAGCGACGGCGCTGGCGAGAGGCCTCCCGCTGTGCGGATTTCAACTGGGAGATGTCCGTGACTGTGCCGACAGAGCCGTCCTCGAACGGCGAGAGGACGAGACGACACGGAACCGACTCGTCCCCGTCGAACTCCGTCTCGATGACGACGTGACCGTCGCTTGCGAGGACGTCGCCGGCGTCTTCGGCTGGCAGGAACTCGTCGAGTCGGCGGCCAACGAGTGTCTCGCGGTCGTCCCCGAGCATCTGCGCGAACGGGCGTGTCACGAGCGTAAACCGCCACTCGCTGTCGACGGTGAACAGCATATCCTCGGACGCCTCGACGATTGCCTCGTACTGTCTGAGGTTCTCCTCGCGGTGGACACGGTCGAACGCGGCACCGGCCGTCTCGCCGAACACCTCCAGCAGTCCGAGCGTGATGTCGTCGAAGCGCTCGTCGGTGCCGTGACCGACACTCAGCACGTACTGGTCGCCGATTGGCAGATAGGCACCGTGGTCGACAGCCGTGACATCGGTTGCCGTCTCCGCGCTGAGGTCGTCGCGAACGACCAGTTCGCCGGAGGTGAAAGCCCTCCCGACGGGCCCTTCTGCAGTACCGTAGGTCGGGCGCTCGCCGAGAACGTCCCCGGCGGCAGCCGATTTCGTCAGCGGTTTCAGAACGTCTTCGTCCGGGTCGTACTTCCGGAGTGTTGCGAGGTCGAGGTCGAACACCTCGACAGCAGTCGAGACGACGATGTCGGCGACGGCTCTCGTCTCCGTGGCGGTCATCATCGCCCGCGAGCGCTCGATGATGCCGCTGAGCAGTTCTCGGCGTCGATACTGCCGGCTGATATCCCGCAAGGTGCCGACGGTACCGGTAAACTCGCCGTCGTCCAGCGGACGCAGTGTCATCCGGTCGGTACAGGGGACGCGCTCGTCGTCTGCGCGAACCAGTTCGACGTCGAGTTTGGCGATATCGATACCGTCTGCGCCGCCGCCGCGGGATTTCAGGAGGTCTCTGAGGGCGTCTTCGGCCTCGATGACCGTCTCGTCGTCTTTGATGATGTGCACCGACGACCCCAGGAGTGCGTCGCGGTCGTAGCCAGTCATCTCACACAGCGCGTCGTTGACGAAGACGAACCGGCCCTCGTCGTCGAGGATGTACACTGCGTCACCGACCGTCTCGACCAGGTACTCGTACAGCGAGGGAGTCGACTCCATCTCCGGGTCGGAACTGTACAGTGTCACACCCGAGTCGTCCGGATGAATGGTCATCTCGAAGGAAGACCTGTCGTCGGGGTCGACGGTAGTGGTCACCGGTTCCAGACTGGACAGCGCCTGCTCGACGGCCGGTCGCAGCACCGTTTCGACGTCTGCCGGTGCGTGCTCCCAGGCAGTCGCACCGAGCAGGTCGCGTTGGCTCCCATCGAACAGGTCGGTAGCCGACTCGCCGAGATAGGTGACGCGATGGGCTGTATCGAGCGCCAGTACTCGCTCGCCGACACGGTCGAGTGCCACACCGGCGTCTTCCGCCCGCGTGACAGAGGACGTCCCCTGCCGAAGTTCCTCGTGCAGGCGCACCGAAAGCATCTCCCAGTCGTCGCCGGGTTCCCAGTTGACGACGGCGGCGTGCTCGGAGACGGTTCGTGCGACAGTCGCGTCGGTCGTCACCCAGACCGTCGCTCGTTCGTGTGCGGCCGTCTCGGGCGTGGCATCACTGAACACCACGACCGGTTTGTCGGTGTCAGTGTCAGCAAGCGCAGAAAGCGGCCTGACGGCAGAGACAGAGAACGCCGGGAGATCATCAAATCCAGCAGTCAACTCGTTGCGTGTCGTGTCCGCAGATGTGTCACAGAAGACCAGCACGTCGATGGCGTCCTGCGGTGTAGATTCATGGGTCGCCATTTGTTGGCGTTCGCGTCCCACGACACTTGAAAACAGTGCCTACATTACAACTGTTGAAATTTGGACAAAAGCGACAGGCACCGCCAGGACGGGCCTTTCTTTGTGCGGGCACCCGCTACGACGTGTATGCACCTCACCGACGCGACGTGGCCCGACGCCGACGAGGCCGAGACGACACTCGCGGTTCTCCCCGTCGGCAGCACCGAACAACACGGTCCCCACGCACCGCTTGGCACCGACCATCTCGCCGCCGCTGCTGTCGCCGAGGCCGGCGTCGACGCCTACGACGGCGAGGTCATCGTCGCCCCACCGATTCCGGTCGGCGTCGCAGAGGAACACCGCCAGTTCGCGGGAACGCTGTGGCTCAGTGAGGATACCTTCCGTGCGGCCGTCCGCGAAACCGTCGAGAGCCTCGCCCATCACGGCTGGAACCGCGTCGTCGTCGTCAACGGTCACGGCGGCAACACCGCCCCACTGCGAGAGGTCTGTGCGCACCTCTCCCGTGACGGTACCGCCTACACCGTCCCGTTCACCTGGTTCAACGCCGTCGATGCCGCCGACATCGATGCACTCCCCGCCGATGCGGGTATGGGCCACGGCGGCGCTGTGGAGACGAGTCTGATTCGGCATCTCCAGGCCCATCTCGTCGACGACTCACAGTTCCAGGCCGCGCGTGAGGAGGGCGCTAACGCCTGGGGGCAGTGGCAGTCGGGCACGAATCTCGCCTACGACACCGTGGAGTTCTCCGACAGCGGTGTCGTCGGCGACCCGGCACAGAGCAGTCCCGAGGCTGGCGAGCAGTTACTCGATGCGGCCGCTGACTCGCTGGCTGTGCTCCTCGAAACTGTCCAGCAACGCCCGTGGTCGGACAGCAATAGCTAAGTTTCAGGCTTCGGCTTCGGCAGCGTCGGCATCCGCGTCGGTGTCGGCGTCCTCGTCGGCGTCTTCCAGCGCACTGCGAAGTTGCGGAACCGTACTCGTCAGGTCACCCACCTGCTCGTGTGCCTCCTCGATGTCCGCAATGAGTTCTTCCACGTCGGCGATTGCTTCTTCGAGGTCGTCTGCGTCCTCGAAGGCGTCGGCGCGTTCGCCCATCGTGTACCACTTCTTTGCATCGCGGAGGTTGTCCTCCGCCTCGCCGACATCCAGCGCCGAGCGAAGCGCATTGAGCACACCCAGCGTGTTGTCAGCCTCCACGTCCCAGATGTCGTCGGCCGCCGGCAGTGACTCGCGTGCCGCCGCGAGCGAGTCCTCTACGTCCTCTCGCATCTCCGATGCCGCCTCGCCGAAGAGTTCGTCGTCGTCGAGTGTC
>CAZFOF010000189.1:0-1935 GCA_964520265.1 uncultured Halobacteriales archaeon
CAGCGTGGTCGTCGCCGCGATGCCGAACGTCCTCGAGGCCCTGACGGGGTACGGCTGCGAGGTCGACTTCCAGGGGACCGTCTGCTCGGTGTGGTCGATGGACGAGTCGATCACCGACACCTACTGGCTGAACATCAAGGACGAGGCGCCGTTCGGCGTGCTCATCGAGCACACGAACTTCGTTCCCGAGGAGCGGTACGGCGGCGAACACCTCTACTACACCGCGAGTTACGTCCAGGACCCCGAGGAAGAACTGTGGGGAATGACCGACGAGGAGGTCGAGGCCTACTGGGCCGAGGGCATCGCCGACCTCTACCCCGAGTTCGACGAGTCCGCGGTCAACTGGGTCGAGACCGCCCGGAACCCACGGACGGCGCCGGTGTACGAACGCGGCTACCTCGACATGGTCGTGCCGTACGACCTGAGCGACGACGTCGTGGAGGGGGTCTACTACGCCGGGATGGCCTCGCGGGCCCAGTACCCCGAGCGGTCGCTCAACGGCGGCGTCGTCGCGGGGTTCGAGTGTGCAGACCTGATCGACGAGAAGCGGTAGCCGGACTCGCGGCGGGGACGCCGACCTTACTCTGCCTCTTCGACGCCCGGCGCGTCCGCCGGCGAGACGCCCCCCGGCGCGTCTTGCCCGCCGACGACGAGTTCCCCGTCGCCCGTCTCGACGTACACGTCGTCGGCGAACCCACCCTCGGCGTGGGGGTGTTCGGGGTCGTCCAACTTCTCCGGCGTCGAGGGTGCGTCTGCGACACCGTCAGACGGGCGAAACTCGCCTAGCGGGTCGTCGATGGTGATGCCGTAGCGCTCGAAGAACTCCTCGTAGCGCTCGTAGTGGGTCTCTATCTCGTCGGTGGGAAACTCCATCATCTCCGTCCAGCCGTGGTTGTAGAAGTCGAAGTTGGCCTGCGCGTGTGTAATTTCGCGGGCCTCGGCCTCTGGGTAGCCGTCTTCGAGTGCGGCCAGATAGGTATCCATCGTGGCATCGAAAAAGTCGTCGAGATGGGCCGTCCGCTCCGAGCGACGACTCTCCGCTGCGCGGTCGGAGAAGACACTGGTGTGAATGTCGACGAGTTTGTCGTTGACGTAGTTGCTCACGACCGGTGCAGTTAGCGCCTGCTTGGCTGCCCAGTGGCGAACGTTCTGACGAATCTTCATCGCGACCTCTCTACGGGAACAAGACCCTTCAATTTCCCGGAAGTCGTGGGAATTTCCTGCACAACGGGCGTCTCGCCGCGGTCGTGTGGCTTGTTCACACGCCTCTCCGATAGATAGCAATCCACATTAGGCATGATATCCAATCGGGTGCCATGAGCACGTCGCACGTAATCGTCGGAGATGGCATTGCCGGGAGTTCCGCCGCCGAGACTCTTCGGGAACAAGACCCGGACGCCGATGTTACGGTCATTACCGACGAAGGTGAAACGCTGTACAACCGCATTCTCATCAAGGAGTTCGCCAAGGGCAAACTCCCAGAGGCACCGATTTCCATCCACGAGCCGAACTGGTACGACGAACGCGACATCGACCTCGAACTCAACACCCACGTCACCGAAGTCGACACAGACGCCCACGAAATTCACACGCACGAGGGTGACACATACGAGTACGACAAACTGCTGGTGGCGACCGGCGGTACGCCAACACAGCTCCCAGTCGAAAACTCCGACGCCGACGGTATCCACCACTTCTGGACGTTCCAGGACGCCCGCGGCATTCGCGAACACGCCGACGAAGCTGACACCGGTATCATCGTCGGCGCGGGACTGCTCGGTATCGACCTCGCCGCAGTCTGTGCCGCTCAGGACATCGATGCACACTACCTCATGCGGGGGAACAGCTGGTGGCGCTACGCGCTCACGCTCGAAGGCGCAGAAATCATCCACGACGCGCTCGAAGAGCACGGCGTGACACCTGTCTTTGACTCCG